>CALAEY010000030.1 GCA_937891085.1 uncultured Prevotellaceae bacterium
TGCTACGCAGCTCGCCCTTATTATTTAGAACTAACGTTCGTTCGTTCGTTCGTTCGTTCTAACAAAAATCAGGGACTTCTCCAAACTTTCAGTCTGGAAAATCACACGTTGATATGTTAAAACTTTCTGCATAAAAAAACTATTCCGATGCGAAGATAAGACTTTGCATCGGAATAAGCAAGGGGTATCAGTGAAAATTTGCTATTTCTGCCTTATATATATATTAATAGGTGTACCCGTGAAACTCCAGCGCTCACGGATCTTGTTCTCCAAGAAGCGCTTGTAGGGTTCCTTGACATACTGCGGCAGATTGGCAAAGAACACGAAGCTGGGCACCTGCGTAGAGGGCAGCTGGGTGATGTACTTTATCTTTATCATCTTGCCCTTGGTCATTGGAGGCGGTGTGGCCTCGATGATAGGCAGCAGTTCCTCGTTGAGCTTACGGGTGGCAATGCGCATAGTGCGGTTCTGATAGGTCTGCTTGGCCATCTCAAGTATCTTGAGGATGCGTTGCTTAGTCAGTGCGGAAGCGAAGACGATGGGGAAGTCCACAAACGGAGCCAGGCGGTGGCGGATGGCTTCCTCGAAGGTCTTGATGACTATCGTAGATTTGTCTTCCACCAAGTCCCACTTGTTCACCACTACCACCAAGCCCTTGGAGTTCTTCTGTATCAGTGAGAAGATATTCAGGTCTTGCGCCTCAATGCCACGTGTGGCATCGAGCATCAAGATGCAGACATCGCTGCTCTCAATGGCACGGATAGAGCGGATCACAGAGTAGTATTCCAAATCCTCATTGACCTTATTCTTCTTGCGGATACCAGCCGTATCTACCAGATAGAAGTCGAAACCGAACTTATCATAGCGGGTGTAGATGGAATCGCGTGTAGTGCCAGCGATATCAGTGACGATATGACGGTCTTCCCCAATGAAGGCATTCATCAGCGACGACTTGCCCACATTCGGACGTCCCACCACAGCGAAACGGGGGATGTTCTCCTCGATTGCCTCGCCTGCATCCTTACGGAAATGACTAACTACCACATCCAGCAAATCACCTGTGCCACTGCCAGTTGCAGCTGATACGCACAGAGGATCACCAAGGCCCAGACTATAGAACTCGGCAGCATAGTAGCGCTGCTCGTTATTATCTGTTTTGTTGGCCACCAAGACAATGGGTTTGTCAGACTTACGCAGAATGGTGGCCACATCCATATCAAGATCGGTGACACCATTCATCACATCCACCACAAAGAGGATGACATCTGCCTCCTCTACGGCCAGCAACACCTGCTTACGGATTTCTCCCTCGAAGATATCGTCAGAGTTGACCACCCAACCGCCTGTATCTACGATGGAGAACTCCTGTCCGCACCACTCCGCCTTGCCATATTGGCGATCACGAGTAGTACCTGCCTGCTCATTCACAATGGCTTGGCGCGTCTGCGTCAGACGATTGAAAAGGGTGGACTTTCCCACATTGGGGCGACCTACTATTGCTACTAAATTTCCCATGGTTACTATCTTTTAATATTGTTGATATCCAAAATTACGCAGTTCCTTGTCGGAGCTACGCCAGTCTTTATCTACATTCACGAAGACCTGCAGGAAGATGGTCTTTCCGAAGAAGCGCTCCAAACTCAGACGAGCTTCAGTGGCCACTTTCTTCAGTGCTCTGCCGCCCTTTCCTATGATGATGCCCTTCTGCGAATCGCGCTCCACATAGATCACGGCGTTGATATTGATCTTCTTATCAGACTCTTTGAACTGCTCCACGACCACCTCTACAGAATAAGGGATTTCCTTATCGTAATAGAGCAGGATCTTCTCTCGGATAATCTCCGAAACGAAGAAACGAGCAGGTTTGTCTGTCCACTGGTCTTTTCCGAAGTAAGGAGGAGAGTCAGGCAGAAGTTCCTTCACACGCTTCAGCACATAGTCCACATTGAACTTGTTGGATGCTGATATCGGAATGATTTCTGCGCCTGGCATCTGCTCTGTCCATTCCCCCACAAGAGTCTCCAGATTCTTCTGGTCAGTGAGGTCTATCTTATTGATAAGCACCAAGATAGGCACCTTAAGACCTGCCACCTTAGCGATGAAGTCACCATGCTTATCTGGCTTCTCTATCACATCTGTCACATAAAGCAGCACGTCGGCATCTGTCAGAGCCGACTCTGAGAATTCAAGCATCGACTCTTGAAGCTTATACTGTGGCTTCAGCACACCAGGAGTGTCGGAAAACACGATCTGCATATCATCTGTATTATAGATGCCCATGATGCGATGACGTGTAGTCTGTGCCTTGAAGGTGGCTATGGAAATCTTCTCACCTAAAAGCGCATTCATCAGCGTGGACTTTCCCACATTCGGATTGCCTACAATATTTACGAAACCTGCTTTATGCATTGTTATAAAAAATTATTGACCATTGAATATCGCTCTATGACCATTTGGCAACACTGTGTTTCCATCAGTGAGGGAAATGTCCAGAGACCTATATTCAATGGTCAAGAAAATATTAACTGTTCTGTTTTACTTCTTCTACACGTTGCTTACCGTCGTAGCCCCACTTCAGGTACATGGATCCGAACGTAAAGCCTGCACCAAACGCCGTCAAGATGATGTTGTCACCCTTCTTCAGTCGGTCTTCATAGTCGCAAAGGCAAATAGGTATGGATGCACCGCTGGTATTTCCAACGTTCTCAATATTCACCAATACCTGGTCCTCGCTGAGATCAAGACGCTTTGAAACGGCTTCGATGATGCGGAGATTGGCCTGATGAGGAACCACAAACTGGATGTCTTCCTTCACAAGAGAATTGCGCTCCATCAACTGACGCGTCAGCTCTGTCATCTGTGTCACAGCATTCTTATACACGGCCCTACCCTCTTGATAGATGAAGTGCATACGATTGTCAATAGTATAGTAAGATGGAGGACAAACAGAACCACCTGCCTTCATGTGCAGGAATGGAAGGCCCTTGCCATCTGTACGCAATACACTATCGATCACACCCACTTCTTCCGTAGTCCCTTCGATCAAGGCAGCACCAGCGCCATCACCGAAAATAGGACAAGTAGCACGGTCGGTATAGTCAACCATCGACGAAAGTTTTTCCGAAACCACAACCAGCACTTTCTTATACCTTCCAGAGCGGATAAAGTTGGCTGCTGTTTCCACGCTATAGAGGAAACCGCTGCATGCGCCCCAAAGATCGTAAGCGAAAGCATTCTTCAATCCCAGTTTATCACAAAGGATAGATGCTGTAGAAGGGAAATGGTAATCGGCCGTAGTAGTACCGCAAATCAGCAGTTCGATATCATCCGGATTAGTATGAGTGATACGCAGCAACTTCTTACATGCTTTTCTGCCCATGTAAGAAGCGCCGAGACCTTCCTCATTCAAGATATGACGATTTCTCACGCCGATATGTGTCATAATCCATTCATCGTTGGTATTTACCATCTGCGCCAACTCCTCATTAGTGAGTATGTAGTCTGGCAAATAGCTAGCGATTCCTGTGATTACAGCATTGATTTTTTCCATGAAGTTCTTTTTCAATCAACAGATTTAAAGGTATTTAAAATAGATTTGGAACCAAATCTAATTTAAAATACCTTCTATAAGACTATATTTTCTGAAAGAACGTTATACTGCAGCTTCTTTCTCAATAGCCAACTTACCCCTATAATAACCACAAGCTGGGCAAACTGTGTGATAAACATGCCATTCACCGCAATTTGGGCAGATTGCCAATGTTGGAGCTACTGCCTTATCATGGGTTCTTCTCTTTGCAGTTCTTGTATTAGACTGTCTTCTTTTAGGATGTGCCATTTCTTTATATTTTAATTGTTATCTAATAAATTCTTCAAATCATTCCACCTTGGGTCTATCGGTTTTTCTTCTGTCTCCTCAAGAGTATTTTCAGATTCGCCACTCAGATGTGCTGAGAGCTTCTTCATCATTTCTGGATTGCACTCCCCATCAGGATGTACATGGCGCATAGGTACAGCCAAAGCCATAAACTCATAGATGAACCAAGCTACATTGATAGTTCCCTCGTCTTCAGGAATAATAACTACATCATCACCTCCATCAGCATACTCAGAACCAAACTTCACGAGCAATCTATCAGCAGAAGAGATTTCTTGTTCCATCTCATCCAGGCAACGATCGCAGATCACTATGACATGACCATCAATCAGAAAGTTCATCTCAAAAGAGTCTGCCTGTTTCTTTATGTCAAGAGAGACATGGGCATTTCCCTTCTGAAATTCAGAAGTTTCAAGCAATGCAAAAAAACTATCGTCAACGATATATTCCAGATGCACAGCATCTTCTTGCATCGCTTTCAGGTCTATAATATATTGCTCTAATGTAGCCAAAACCTATTATTTACATTTCGGGCAGCAAAGATACAAAATATTCTCCTCATAAAACAATAAAAAAGAAGAAATTTGTGCCTTTGTACTCATTTCTTTTCTAAAAACAGATGGTTTGACTTATTCACAGAGCATAATAAGACACCATAACAAAAAAGGGAGGGACTCCTCATCTGAGGAATCCCTCCCGCCT
>CALAEY010000031.1 GCA_937891085.1 uncultured Prevotellaceae bacterium
TCGGGACGTAGGGGTCGGGCGTTCGAGGCGCCTCTTTCCGACAGAAGGCGACAAGCGAGACCGCTCACTTGCCGCTTTTTCTTTTCCACTCCTTTGGCTCTTTACAAATAAACTGCTATTTTTGTAGCCATTAATCAACTATAGAACCACAATGATGAGAAAGACATTTGTAACGCTCTGCCTGATGCTCATAACTCTGAGCCTCAGCGCCCAAGACATCACCCGCGAATGGGTGGAACGAAACTACACCAAGCGTGAAGTGATGATACCTATGCGTGATGGCGTGAAACTCTTCACCGCTATCTATGAGCCCATCAATGCGGGCAAGCTCACCCCTATCATGATGTCACGCACTCCCTATCAGGCCTCTCCATACGGTGAAGGCTACTCCTCTACGCTCTGGGGAAAGCTTCGCAACTATGCCCGTGAGAAATACGTCATCGTGCTGCAAGATGTACGTGGGCGCTGGATGAGCGAGGGCGAGTTTGAAGACGTGCGTCCATACATTGAAAACAAGCAGAGCAACCAAGACATCGATGAGGCCAGCGACACTTACGATACTGCCGAATGGATAGTCAACAACGTAAAGACCAATGGCAATATTGGTGTGCTGGGCACAAGCTACCCGGGGTTCTATGCCACCATGGCCGCACTGAGCGGACATCCTGCCATCAAGGCTGTAGCGCCTCAGGCACCTGTCACCGACTGGTGGATGGGCGATGACTACCACCACCACGGTGTACTCATGATTACCGATATGTTAGGCTTCGTGGCACAGTCGTTCGGTCGTCCACGTCCTGTTCCCACCAAGACGCAGACACGCATGAAGCCTTTCTTCCAAGATGACGAATATTCCTTCTTCCTACGGCAGAAGACCAACAAGAACCTGACCAAACTGGTAGGCGACAGCATCAAGTTCTGGAAAGACCTCATGGCACATCCCAACTACGATGCATTCTGGCAAGCACGCGATCCTCGTCCACACTTGCATGATGTGAAGCCTGCCGTTCTGGTGGTGGGCGGACTGTTCGATGCAGAGGACTGCTACGGCACTTGGGGCACCTACAAGTCGCTTAAGGCCCTCAGCCCTCAGACGCAGACACAGCTCATCATGGGACCTTGGTTCCATGGTGCTTGGGAACGTGATCGTGGCAATCACCTTGGCGACATCTACTTTGGAGCCAACACCTCCGAATACTACCTCAACGATGTGGAGTTCCGATTCTTCCAGTATTACCTCAACGGTGAAGGGCCAAAGCCCGATCTCGACAATCACATCAAGATTTACATTACTGGTGCAGACGAGTGGAAGCAGTTCGATGTGTGGCCTCCAAAGAATAGCAAGGAGACCAAGATCTACCTGCACGAAGGCGGGAAGCTCTCTACTCAGGCTCCTAAGCAGAGCAAGTCGTTCTCTGCCTACACCTCAGACCCTGACCATCCCGTGCCTTATACCGACGAGATCAATCGTGGCAAGACGCGTGAATACATGACGCACGACCAGCGTTTCGCCTCCCGTCGCCCTGATGTGCTCACGTTCTATAGCGAGCCTATGACGGAAGACCTCACCTTCACAGGTGAAATCATAGCCGACCTGCTGGTGTCTATCAGCACCACTGATGCCGACTTTGTGGTGAAGGTCATCGATGAGTTTCCAGAAGACTTCAGCTATCCGCAGAGCTACGCCCAACGCTTCAATGACGGTCAGCCTCTCACCACCCTGATGGGCAGCTACCAGATGCTGGTACGTGGTGAGGTGATGCGTGGGCGCTATCGCAACAGCTTCGAGTTCCCAGAGGCCTTCAAACCAGGCAAGATCACGCAGGTGCGCTTCGCCTTGCCAGACATTGCCCACTGCTTCAAGAAAGGCCATCGCATGGTGGTGCAGATCCAGAGCACTTGGTTCCCACTGAACGACCTGAATCCCCAGCAGTTCATCGACATCACCAAAGCCGATGAGAAAGACTTCATAAAGTCGGACATCCGCATCTACCACGATAATGCCCATCCATCGAGCATCACGCTGCATCAGTTGGATTAATATTAAGAAAAAGGAGAGCTGTGAAGCTCTCCTTTTTCAATTTCCATACTCCACGAAGTGACGATTGTAGCTCAGGGCACCTAAGATGCCCCAGCCGTTCTGGACATTGCTTGGAATAAGCATGGGCTCGGCATCACGTTCGTTTCCCGTTATTCGGTAGAGCTGCATCGCCTTCAGGAACTTATAAAGATCTTCTGAGATGGCCTGCAGTTCCACCATCACACGTGGGGCTATCTCGGGAATCTCATCCTTCGATGTCTTGTTAAGGTCCAGCGCATCCGGTGATACGTAAGCCTTCGGGCTGTCTATGGTGAAGGTGCGCCCTGCTGCCTGTGTGCCCTCAAAGACAGTGGAGAAATAGGCCGGCCAACCGCCGAATCCCTGCACCAGGCGGTTGTCGGTGAACAGCTCGTCATCGGAGAAATAGACATCCTGCATCACATAGTAGTGGTAGCATAACCGCTGCCAACCGCCGTCCTTCCAATACTGGCTGGATGTCACCAGCGTCTGGCTGCGCTCGCTCCTCACGCGCAGGCGGTAGTAGCTGTTCTCTCCACCGCCAGAGATACGGCACTTCAGCCGCATGACGGTATCCGTCTGGTTCACCAGTCCTTCCATGTCCTGATAGGGGTTCTCCGCCAGCACCTCATGTCCTATGATTTCTATGGTTGGCTTTGTGGGAACCTCGGTCTCGGCGGTCACCTCCTCCCCACCGTAATTGGCGTATACCCTGATGCGGTCGCCTTCCTGCGGGACGTATCCGCACGTATAGCAGAAGCCCAGCCCGTCATAGTGCATCGGGTAGCTTTCCTGCCCGTTCACCTCCACAGCAACTTCGGCATCCCTCACTGCCGTCTTGGACAGGTAGTCGTCTGTGCGGTAGTCTGTTGCGAGGTCGTCCTTGAAGAGCACGGCATGCTCATAGTCGTAGTACTGTATGGACGGTACCTTGTCTATCTGGTAGGCACGGCTTAGAAAGACCGTAAGCGGAGTGCCCACTATTGCCGTACCGTTGATAATCAGGTCGGTGGTCTTCTCGTTCTCGGGACCCTCGAAGTCGAGCGTCCGCTCGCAGCTTCCGCATAGCAGCGCGGCAGCAATCAGTATAAGTGATATTCTTGCTTTCATGTGCGTTCAGAGTTTAAGTGTCAGGCTTATGAAAGGCATGATGGGGAACATACAGACACCCTTCAGCTCAGGGCGGCTTCCCACGTATCCCCAGTAAACTGATGACACGTTCTGCTGGTTGTACAGGT
>CALAEY010000032.1 GCA_937891085.1 uncultured Prevotellaceae bacterium
CACTGTCGCCACAATCTCTTTCTTGTGGACATCCAAGCCGCAGCAGCGTTCTGCATACGGCTCAAACTCTACGTTCTTACTCATATCGTTCGCTCTTTAAAGGGTTATGTGGCGACAAAGGTAGCTAAATTCCTGCAACTATGTGCAAGGTGCAACCCTTTTCATTCCCTTTGGCGAACTAAGTCGCTCATGTACGTTTCATAACTTCTTGTATTTGATATAATGGTGTATGCTCAATGCAAAGAAAAAGCAGGCAGCTACTATATAAAGGCAGAAACGAAGCCGACAGGTATGCTCATCTGCTATGAAAATCATCAGCACATTGATGAGTCCCAGTATCAGCCACACAAAGCCGTAATAGCCGTAATACCCTTTCTTCATTATACAATCTTAATTGTGAATTGTCAATTGTCAATTCTCCTCCAGCACGTCCATCCTCATGCGCTTTCCCTTGTAGAAGAACATGAAATAAACACCAATAATCACCAACGGAACGCTCAGCAGTTGTCCCATATTGAAGGTCATGCCTTGCTCGAAATCCACTTGATCTTCCTTCAGAAACTCGATGAAGAAGCGGAAAGTGAAAATAGCTGTGAGGCAAAGTCCGAAGAAGAAACCACGCTTATAGGTTTTCAGCTTTTTATAGAGCACAACCATCACGATGAACAGCACGAAATAAGCTATAGCTTCATAGAGCTGTGCAGGATGGCGAGGCACCATATCCACCCTTTCGAAGATGAAAGCCCAAGGCACATCTGTAGGCTTACCGATAATCTCTGAATTCATCAGGTTTGCCAATCGGATGCAGCATGCGCAGATAGGCGTAGCAATTGCGATGATATCAAACACATCAAGGATGTGGAACTTATACTTGCGACAATAGAGTATCAAGGCTATCATCAAGCAGAGCGTACCTCCATGACTTGCAAGGCCTTGATAACCAATCCATTTCCAACCGCCACCAGGGAGGAATTTCACTGGAAGGAACATCTCCGCTACATGATTCAGATAGTATTCGGGCTCATAGAAAAGGCAATGTCCCAAACGGGCACCAATGATCATGCCGAAGAAGCAATAGAAGAAAAGTGGATCGAACTTCTTCTCATCTATCTTGCGATCGATGTACTGCTGGCGCACCATGAGATACGAGAGTGCGATGCCTACTACCCACAGCAAACCGTAGTAGCGGATAGAGAAATTTCCAGCGATATTCAGAAACACTGGATCTGGATTCCAGTTGATGCTTAGTAAAAGTGGTTCCATATTCTAATTCTCAATTTTCAATTCTCTACACGTTGAATCTGAAGTGCATGATGTCTCCGTCTTGCACCACGTAGTCTTTTCCTTCCACATTCAGCTTACCAGCTTCACGTACAGCGGCTTCGCTGCCATAATGGATATAGTCCTCATACTTAATGACTTCTGCACGGATAAAGCCCTTCTCAAAATCGGTATGAATGACCCCTGCACATTGCGGAGCCTTCCAACCTTTTCGATAGGTCCATGCCTTCACTTCCATCTCTCCAGCAGTGATGAAGGTTTCCAAATTCAGCATGTGGAAGGCGGTTTTCACCAAGCGGTTGACACCCGACTCCTCCAAGCCCAGTTCCTCGAGGAACATCTGGCGGTCTTCGTAAGTTTCCAGTTCTGCGATGTCAGCCTCCGTCTTCGCTGCAATCACCAGAATCTCAGCGTTTTCGTCTTTCACTGCTTCACGCACTTCATCTACATAATGGTTGCCTTTCACAGCACTCGCATCATCCACATTGCAGACATAAAGCACGGGCTTTGAAGTCAGCAGGAAGAGGTTCTTCGCAGCTGTTTGTTCGTCTTTGGTATCAAATTCCACCGTTCTGGCAGATTTTCCTTGTTCCAAAGCCTCCTTATATTTCAGCAGCACGCCGTAAGTGAGTTTCGCCTCCTTATCGCCACCCGTAGTGGCCATCTTCTGCACCTTCTGAATGCGACTCTCGATGGTCTCTAAGTCCTTCAGTTGCAGCTCTGTATCAATGATTTCCTTGTCGCGCACAGGATTCACGCTCCCATCTACATGCGTCACATTGCCATCGTCGAAGCAGCGCAGCACATGGATGATGGCATCTGTTTCGCGGATATTCGCTAGGAACTTATTTCCCAGACCTTCACCCTTACTGGCACCCTTCACCAATCCTGCGATGTCTACTATCTCCACAGTAGCCGGAACGATACGTCCTGGATGCACCAATTCTGCCAATTTGCCAAGTCGCTCATCAGGAACGGTGATCACTCCCACATTAGGTTCTATAGTGCAGAAAGGGAAATTTGCTGCTTGTGCCTTTGCGCTAGAAAGGCAATTGAAAAGGGTCGATTTGCCCACGTTTGGCAAACCAACTATACCACATTGTAATGCCATATTCAGTATTTATTATTAATAATGTGCAAAGATAATGCAAGGCGAGCGGAATGCCAAATTTATTTGAGCATTTCCGAGCCGCAGCTTATCTTCACGAGCGAAGTGAGTAAAGATAATGCAAAACGAGACGGAATACTAAATCTATAAAATGTTCCACGAATTCAAAATTGTTCTAATTCAGCTGTAAAAAACCCCTCGTTTGGAAAAATTTACTCCTATGCGTAGAAAAACTATTTTCTTAGTTAGGAAAAAATTTTTTCCTCGTGAGAGAATAAATCCCCTCTGAAAAGGCATTTTTGGCATTGTTCTATTCTTTAGATTGAGGCGTGGAACAATCTAAAATAAAAAAGGCCAGAAACGAATGTTTCGACCTTTTCAGATGTTTTAAAGAGTATAGATTATGATATGGTTGGGCATTTTAAAGATTAGGATTGTCGATAGTGATGGTCATTTCTGGCACCATAACGAACTCACCTTTCTTATTGTTCCACTTGTAGTATGTATTGGTGATGCTCTTGCCTTCGTAAGTAGAACGGATGCAGATGTCATTCACCCAAGCGTTCTTGTTGCTGTTCCACTTCATAGAAACTTCCTCGATGCGACGGTTCTGAGTATCGTACTGGTAAGAAATCTTCTGATAGTTGATCAAAGCACCGTCTTCATTCTTATAGACGGTCTGACTCATTACCAAGCCATTTACTTCTTCCGAGTTGTAAATCAAATTGTCACGGTTGTCGGCCATTGCGTTCATTCCGCATACCATCATGATGGTGCAGAGAATCATTGTCTTAAGTGTCTTCATAACTTTATCTTTTAATCTATTTGTTTACAATTTGTCAGCATTTATTCCTTAAATGCGGTGCAAATGTACGCACTATTTTGACACTAACAATAGAAAATGGAAAATATTTTATCATAATGTCAGAATTCGGTTTCTCCTACCCTTTCCTAAATTTACTTTTTATGACAAAATGAAAGCTGGAAGTTGGTCTTCCAGCTTTTTTCTTTTCACGGAGCGATGCGCTTTAAACTTTCACTTAACTTTTGGATTGAAAGTTAAAAAATGCTAATACACCTTTTTAATGGGCTTCAAGCCAATTCTCTCCCCATCCAAACTCCACTTTTAGAGGCACTTTCATGAGATAGGCGTGCTCCATCTCCTCACTTACAATTTTTTCTACCAGCGCTTTTTCTTCTGTTGGAACGCTGAAATTGAGCTCATCATGTACCTGCAGAAGCAACTTTGTTTTCAGATTGTTACTTTTCAGACGTTGATAGATACGTGCCATTGCCACCTTGATGATATCTGCAGCACTTCCCTGAATGGGCGCATTCACAGCATTTCGCTCCGCATAGCCGCGGACGGTGGCATTGTGGGAGTTGATATCTGGCAGGTAGCGTTTGCGGTGGAATACTGTTTCCACATAGCCATGCGCCTTGGCAAACTGCTTGCTCTTCTCGATGTAGTCTTGGATCTGCGGATAGGTCTCGAAATAGCCATCGATGAGTTCTTTGGCTTCCTTACGTTCCACGTTCATACGTTCTGCCAATCCGAAGACGGAAATGCCATAGATAATGCCAAAGTTGGCTGTTTTGGCCTTGCGGCGCATGTCTTTCGTCACTTCCTCAATGGGCACCTTATATATTTTAGAGCTCGTAGAAACATGCACATCATACCCATGTTGGAAAGCCTCTATCATGTTGGCATCGCCACTGAGATGCGCCATGATGCGCAGCTCTATCTGCGAATAGTCTGCAGAGAAGAATTCGCATCCAGGATCTGGAATAAAGGCCTTGCGTATCTCCTTGCCATCTTCATCGCGGATAGGGATGTTTTGCAAGTTGGGATCGCTGGAGCTTAAACGTCCTGTGGCGGTAACTGCCTGATTGAAAGAGGTATGTATGCGGCCCGTCTTAGGATTTATCAAGAGGGGTAGGGTATCTACATAAGTGCCGAGCAACTTCTTCAAGCCTCTGTAATCAAGGATTTTACCTACTATCTCATGCTTGTTGCGCAGACTTTGCAAGATTTCTTCATTGGTGACATACTGGCCAGTCTTGGTCTTCTTGGGTTTCTCCATCAGGTGCAGTTTGTCGAAGAGGATGTCGCCCACTTGCTTTGGCGAACTGATATTGAACTCCATGCCTGCCAATGCATAGATTTCATGCTCGATGTCCTCCATGCGCTTAGTGAATTGTACGGATGTCTGTTTCAGCGATTCTGTATCTATCAGCACACCATTGCTCTCCATATTGACTAGGACGGGTACCAGTGGCATCTCGATATTGTAGAAGAGGTCTTCAACACCATACTTCTTCAGCTCCTCCTTCAAGATGCGGTAAAGTTTCAGAGTGACATCAGCATCCTCGCAGGCGTACTTATAGACATCTGCAGGATCAAGGTCGCGCATGTTCTTCTGGTTCTTTCCCTTCGGACCTATCAGTTCATCGATGTGGATAGTCTTATAGTGGAGGTAGATCTCTGCCAGATAATCCATATTGTGACGAAGTTCAGGTTGTAGGACATAGTGTGCCAGCATGGTGTCGAAGAGGGGACCTTTCACGTCTGCACCATATTGACTTAGTACAATCATGTCATACTTGATGTTTTGTCCAACTTTCAGAATATCCTCATTTTCGAAAAGTGGCTTGAAGGCTTCGACGATTTTGCGCGCTTCCTCCTCATTTGGAGGCACAGGTACATAGTAAGCACGATTCTCAGCCTCACTGAAACTCATACCCACCAATTCAGCCTTCATAGGCTCTGTATCGGTGGTCTCTGTATCTATTGCGACGATTTTTGCTGACAAAAGTTTTTTCAAAATTTCGGCTCTTTTTTCCTCAGAATCAGCCAGTTGGTAGTCAAAATCCAGAAAATTTAAGCTCGTGAGAATCGAATTTTCGTCGTCGCCTTGCCCATCGGGCGGAAAAATCGCAAACAAATCGCCTTGAACGGGACCCTCTTTGGGGGTTTCTGAACTTTGTTGTTCAAAGAGCGGTCCTCCAAAAAGATCACCCATCGATGGTGCTGCAGAGGAAGAGGGTAGGGGAGTGCCCGCGTTTCTTTCTGCCACCTTATTATATAATGTGCGAAATTCCAATTCGCCGAATAGTCGTTTTATCTCTTCCAGATTTGGTGTTGCTGTTTTGAGGGCTTCCATATCAAGCTCTATAGGAACATCTCGTTTGATGGTTGCAAGGAAATAGGAAAGTTTGATCTTATCCACATTCTCCTCGACCTTTTTCTTTAGCGCCCCTTTCAGTTGATTTGTATGTGCCAACAATCCTTCTACACTTCCAAACTCAGCAATCAGTTTCTGTGCCGTTTTCTCTCCTACACCAGGACACCCAGGGATATTATCAGAAGCATCTCCCATCAATCCCAGGAAGTCGATCACTTGTTTGGTATCCACGATGCCGAACTTTTCTTTCACTTCAGGAATGCCCATGACTTCGTATCCACCACTATGTTTTGGGCGATACATGAATACATTTTCGCTGACTAATTGGCCATAATCCTTGTCAGGTGTCAGCATATAAGTGGTGATGCCTTCTTTCCCCGCTTTTGTTGCCAAAGTGCCGATTACATCATCCGCTTCATAGCCTTTTACCTCTAAGATGGGGATATTATAGGCTTTGATTATCTCCTTGATTATAGGCACAGATTGGCGGATAACCTCTGGTGTCTCTTCTCTTTGAGCCTTGTATTGCTCAAAAAGTTCATGACGGAAAGTAGGACCCGAAGGATCGAATGCAATACCTATATGTGTAGGTTTCTCCTTATTCAAGACTTCTTCCAGCGTGTTGACAAAGCCCATAATGGCAGAGGTATTCATGCCTTTGGAGTTGATTCTGGGGCTTTTGATGAGGGCATAGTAAGCCCTATAGATGAGCGCATAGGCATCCAAAAGGAAAAGTTTATTGGCCGTTTTCATCGTTGTAACATAATAATTCTTGGTAAAGTTACAAAAAATATGAGCATTTCCGACTTTTATTATTACTTTTGTACCACTAAAAAGTTGTACATGGATTATAAGACCGTTATCTTGGCACCTATAAGTGAGGAAAGAGAGCGTTTTAAAACAATCTTCAATGACGCTCTGCATAGCTCCAACCCTCTGTTGAATGAGGTATTGGAGCATGTGCTGCATACCTCTGGCAAGAAGATGCGCCCGATGTTAGTGCTGCTGAGTGCTAAGCTCTTCGGAAAGGTGACGGAAAGTTCTATGCATGCTGCTATAGCGTTGGAACTACTTCACAATGCCAGTTTGGTGCACGATGATGTAGTGGATGAGAGCGATGAAAGGCGGGGAAAACCCTCTGTAAATGCTGCTTTTTCTAATAAATTGGCCGTTCTTTCGGGCGACTTTATACTCGCCACAGGCTTGTTGGAGGTGCATAAGACCAAAGACTTGAAAATCATGGAGATAGTCTTCAATCTTGGCAGGGATTTGGCAGACGGTGAGATCTTACAGCTTCATAATCAGATGGTAGAGGAGCATGTCTATGAGATATACTTCGATGTGATTCGCAAGAAAACGGCTGTACTCTTTGAGGCATGTGCCTCTGTAGGAGCTATTTCAGGGGGTGCATCGGAAGCAGATGTCGAAGTGATGCGTCGTTTTGGTGAGTACATAGGTCTTTGCTTCCAAATCAAGGACGATATATTCGACTATATTTCTGATGCTAGGCAACTTGGTAAACCTGTTGGGAACGATATGCAAGAAGGAAAATTGACGCTTCCGGTGCTTTATGCCCTAAATAAGAAACAGGATGCAGAGGCACATCGCATAGCTGCTAAAGTGAAGGCTTGCAATGCGAGTGAAGAGGAGATTTCTTGGCTGATCAACTTTACGATAGGGGAGGGGGGTATCCAATATGCAGAATCCGTGATGGAGGACCTCCGTACTAAAGCGCAGACGCTTTTGAAAGATATCCCAGATTCGGAAGTAAAAACAGCTTTGCTGGCTTATCTGGATTTTGTGATTTATAGAGAGAAATGAATAAGGGGGAGCGTTAAACTCCCCCTTTTTTGTTTATGTCATGCTACTACCAAATCTTCACTTCCTCACCGAAAATATCACTCAGCAGGAAGTTGGCTAGACGACTAGTACCCAGACGGAAATATTGTTTGGAAAGCCATTCTTCTCCAAGTACCTCCTTCACGATGGTGTAGTAAACCAGCGCATCGTGTACGTTGCTAATACCACCAGCAGGTTTGAAACCAATCTTTCTGCCTGTCTTCTCATAGTACTCTTTTATGGCGTTGCACATCACATAGGCCGCTTCAGGAGTAGCGGAAATGCCTATTTTCCCTGTAGAAGTCTTGATAAAATCAGCACCGGAATACATGGCAAGGACAGAGGCCTTCTTGATGTTCTCTGCGGTTTTAAGAGCGCCTGTCTCTAGGATCACTTTCAGAGTATGGTCATCGCCGCAGACATCGCGGATTTCTTCTATTTCGTCGCACATAGCCTCATAGTCGCCCGCAAGGAATTTGCCTACAGACAGCACGATGTCTATCTCATCGGCTCCATCCTTGAGTGCCAGACTTGTCTCCACCATCTTCACTTCTGGGAAGGTCTGCGAAGAAGGGAAGCCTGCAGATACACAGGTGATATGTACATCCTCTACTTCCAAGGTATCTTTCACGATCTCTGCAAAGCATGGATATACACAGATAGAAGCCACGTTCTTCATATCGGGATGCTCCTCATCGAAATTGTTGACTTTCTGTGTGAATTTCATCACACTTTCATCATTATCGGTCTCTTTGAGGGTAGTGAGGTCGATGCAGTGGAAAAGCAATTTCTTCACTTCAAGGGTATCGTTTTCTTCCACTTTCTCTGCCAGCAGATTAGTGACCTCCTTCTTCACCTGCTCGTCATTGAGCTTATTGTCATACAATGCCAAAGCCTGTTCATATTTGCTTTGTTCTTTCTTGATATTCAGTATCTCCATATTATTGCAGTTTAGAGTTGTTTTTATGTCTTTCCTTATCTCTGTTAGTCTTTTTCTCAATGGTCTTGCGGAAGGCTTCCGTGAGGTCTACCCCCGTTTGATTAGCCAGGCAGATAAGTACCCAAAGTACATCAGCCATTTCCTCTTCCATATTGTCTTTCTCGCCCGCCTTGAACGACTGATCACCGTATTTACGCGCCATGACACGTGCCAATTCGCCCACTTCTTCTGTGAGCACCGCCATGTTGGTAAGCTCGCTGAAGTAGCGTACTCCATAGGTTTTTATCCATGCGTCGACCGTTTTTTGAGCTTCTTCTATAGTCATACTATTCCTTGTTTTTAGAGTCTATACAGATGGTCACAGGGCCATCATTTATCAGTTCTACTTTCATATCGGCACCAAACTCACCAGTACCAATATCTTTTCCAAGTTCTGTCCGCAGAGCTTCACAGAAACGATTGTAGAGCGGAACGGACATCTCGGGCTTCGCGGCTTTGATGTAAGAGGGGCGGTTGCCTTTCTTTGTAGATGCAAAGAGCGTGAATTGGCTGATTGCCAGAATCTCACCGTTTACATCTATTACCGATTTATTCATCACACCATTCTCGTCGTCAAAGATACGCAAATTTACGACTTTTTTGGTTAGCCATGCAATATCTTCCTCATTATCTTCGTCCATCACACCGATAAGCACCAGCAATCCCTGTCCGATTTCTGCTTTGCAATAACCATCTATGGTTACTGAAGCCCGCTTGGTTCTTTGAATTACTACTCTCATGATAGTTTACTTACTATATTGGTTTCAAAATAGTTCTTTATTAGGCTCGCTTTTTGTTTTCCCACCACTTCGATGAGGGTTTCGAGCTCTGCTTCCTTGATACGCTTCACACTCTTGAAATGCTTCAGAAGCGTTTGTTTGGTCTTTGCGCCGATACCCTTAATCTGGTCTAGCTCCGAACTGATTTGATGTTTACTGCGCTTGTCACGATGGAAGGTAATGGCAAAACGGTGCACTTCATCTTGTATGCGTGTGAGCAGATGGAAGAGGGCAGTGTCTTGCTTCATGCCCACCGTTTGTGGCGGAAAGCCATAGAGCAGTTCGTTGGTGCGGTGCTTGTCATCTTTTGCCAAACCTGCTATAGGGATATCGAGTTGCAACTCATCCATCACTTCTTTCACTATACCCATCTGCCCCTTGCCACCATCGGTGATGATAAGGTCGGGTAGGGGAGTTTCCTCCTTAATGGCACGGGCATACTTACGATAGACCACCTCGCGCATGGAAGCGTAGTCATCGGGCCCCACCACCGTTTTAATATTATACTTGCGATAGTCGTTCTTAGAGGGTTTCCCCTTGATGAACACCACGCATCCTGCCACAGGATCGGAGCCTTGGATGTTAGAATTGTCGAAGCACTCAATGCGCATAGGGAGTTTTTCGAGGTGCAGTAAATCCTGAAGCTCCTTCAGCAGTCGTACTGCTCTTTGTTCTGGATTCAACTTTTCTTCCTGCTGTAGGCGGTCTTTCTTATACTCCTTCACATTGAGTTCCGAAAGCTCTAGCAATTTCTTCTTATCACCTCTCTGTGGCACGGTAAAGGTGGCATTGTTCATCTCCATCTCTACGTCAAATGGTACAATAATCTCCTTCGCTCTGCTTCCAAAGCGCTCTCGCATCTCTGAAATGCCAAGCGTCAGCAACTCTTCAAGTGTTTCATCCATACGGCGCTTATACTCGAAGGTGAACGATTGATTGATGCAACCATTCTTCACATGCATGAAGTTGATGAAGGCCGACTTATGCTCAGTGTCTTCCTCAATGGAGAATACATCGATATTGTCCATACGGTAGTTGACTACTTCCGATTTAGCATTGAAGTTGCGTAGGATGTTGAGCTTCAGTTTCACTGCTTCTGCTTCCTCGAAACGTAGTTCCTCTGCAAGTTGCTTCATCTCCATTTCCATGGCTTTCTCCAAGTTGCGGGTATTCCCTTTCAGGATTTCGCGAACTTGATTTACACTGTTCATATAGTCGTCTTCCGACTGCTTTCCTATACAAGGACCTTTGCAGTTTCCCAAGTGGTACTCTAGACACACTTTGAACTTTCCTGCTTCTATGTTTTCCCTTGTGAGGTTGAGGTTGCATGTGCGCAGCGGATAGAGGTGCTTAATCAGTGCCATGATATTGTTGAGGGCTCCCACGAAGGTATAAGGACCATAGTAGGTGACATGCTTCTTATCTGTCTGACGCGTCTTATAAACCTTCGGAAAGGGTGCATCGGGAATGGCGATGGAAGGGTAGGTCTTATCGTCCTTCAGCATCACATTGTAGCGAGGCTTGTATTTCTTTATAAGTCTATTCTCCAAATTCAGAGCATCCTCTTCCGAGCGTACAGTCGTGTAGGTGATATGCTGGATCTTGCTGACGAGGATGCGTGTCTTGGCCGACTCCTGGTTTTTGTTGAAATACGAAGAAACCCTTTTCTTGAGGTTCTTAGCTTTGCCAACGTAGATGATGGTTTCTGTCTCATCCCAATACTGATAGCTGCCAGGTTCTTCTGGCAGTCGATCAACGATGGTCTTGAGATAGCTTAATCGCTCTTCACCGGTGCGCTTTTCCATAGTCTCAGAGTGAAAGGACGGCTTCTACTTCAGTATCCCTGTCGAACACTTCGCGACCATTGAGACGTTTCAGCTCGATAATGAAATTTATATACACCTTCTTCGGATGCATCATGTTTACCAATTCGTAGGCAGCTTTCATAGTGCCGCCTGTTGCTAGGATATCATCGTGAAGCAACACTACATCGTCCTCGCAAATGGCATCCTTATGCATCTGAATGGTGTCTTTGCCATACTCTTTGTCGTAGGTGGCTTCGATGGTTTCAGCGGGTAGCTTTCCTGGTTTGCGGATAGGTACAAAACCAGCACCAAGTCTAGTTGCCAAGATGGGAGCCATGATAAAGCCGCGACTTTCAATGCCCACTACTTTAGTTATACCTTTATCCTTATAAGCCTCATACAAAGTATCCGCCAAGACCTGCAGCACTTTTGGTTGTTTGAAGAGCGTGGTCTCATCATAGAACATGATTCCCTTGATGGGGAAGTCGGGAATAGTTCTTACATTCTTGATTAAATAATCTTTTGTCATATATATAAATATTAATGTTCCACGTGAAACATTCTGCCGTTATCTGCCTGATAATACCAACAAAACGTTGATGTCGCTTGGAGAAACTCCAGGGATTCTACTGGCTTGCCCGATGTTATCTGGGTCTATCTTCGTGAGCTTCTGGCGTGCCTCTGTAGATAACGATTGTATGTTGTTATAATCGAATTTTCCTTTGATTTTTATGGATTCCAGCCGTGTGAGCTTGCTTGCCATAAGGCACTCGCGTCCGATATATCCTTCATATTTTATCTGGATTTCAGCTGCTTCAAGAATCTCCTCTTTGCGCTCTGAAATGCCATCAAGCAACTGCTGGAAGTCTGGTATCACTTCAGCGGTTTGCTTCAGTGTCACTTGCGGGCGTATGATAAGGTCTTTCAGCTTGCAGCCATGATGAAGTGGGGTGGTGCCCCATGCTTCTAGCGTTCCATTGATGTCGTTTGGATGTATGGCATAGTTGGCCGTGAACTCCAAGATGCGTTCGATGGCATCTTTCTTCGTAAGTAACAACTGGTGGCGATGCTCATCAGCGAGCCCTAAATCCCATGCCTTCGATGTGAGACGCATATCGGCATCGTCCATGCGGAGGAGGATGCGATACTCGGCACGAGAGGTAAACATGCGATAGGGTTCATCTACACCTTTAGTCACCAAATCGTCTATTAAGACACCGATGTAAGCCTCATCTCTCGCCAATACCAAAGGTTCACTTCCCTGACAAAGCAAGTGTGCATTGATACCTGCCACCAAACCTTGCCCTGCAGCTTCTTCATAGCCAGTGGTACCATTCACTTGTCCTGCGAAGAACAGACCCTTGATCACTTTTGATTCCAGCGAATGTGTCAGTTGCGTAGGATCGAAGTAGTCGTACTCTATCGCATAGCCAGGACGGTAGATCACCAAATTGCGGAAAGCTGGGATATGCTTCAAGGCTTCTATCTGGATGTCCATTGGCAGTGAAGAAGAGAAGCCATTGAGGTACAGCTCCCGTGTGGTTTCGCCTTCAGGCTCCAAGAAGAGTTGGTGATGATCCCTGTCGGGGAAGGTCACAATCTTGGTTTCGATGCTTGGGCAATAGCGCGGACCGATACTCTGTATCTGACCATTATATAATGGTGAATCAGGTAATCCTCTACGCAGCACTTCATGTACATCATCGTTGGTATAGCACATCCAGCATGGTAGTTGCTTCAAGTGCTTGGGAGGTGTATTCAGGAAAGAAAACTTATGGAAGTCGTCTTCTCCGTCTTGAATCTCCATGTCCTCATAATGCACGCTACGCCCGTCGATACGCACAGGTGTTCCTGTCTTCATGCGTGCGAAGGAGATGCCGTGTGAAGCGATTGATTCTGTAAGTTTGTACGAAGCGGGTTCTGCGATGCGTCCTCCAGCCACCATCTTACGGCCGATGTGCATCAATCCGTTGAGGAAGGTGCCTGCAGTGAGAACTACGCTTTTAGCCCAAAGGGTAACGCCCCAAATAGTTTTAACACCTTGAATCTCACCGCCTTTCACGATGATTTCCTCCACTGTATCCTGCCAGATACTGAGGTTTGGTGTGTTCTCCAATACTTCACGCCATGTCCAGATGAACTTATTACGGTCGCATTGTGCCCGAGGGCTCCACATGGCAGGTCCTTTGGAGCGGTTGAGTATGCGGAACTGTATGGCGGTCTTATCCGTCACCACACCCATCATACCTCCTAAGGCATCTATCTCACGCACTATCTGGCCTTTGGCAATGCCTCCCACAGCGGGATTGCAGCTCATCTGTGCAATCTTGTTCATATCCATAGTGATGAGGCACGTCTTGGAGCCAAGTCGTGCTGCAGCATGGGCGGCCTCGCATCCTGCATGGCCGCCTCCTATCACTATGACGTCAAATTTCAGTTCCATCCATCTCTGATTATCTGTTGCAAAGATACTTCTTTTTTCCCATTCGCTGAAGAAAACTGCATATTCGTTGAAAATAATTGGCTCGTTTCTCCATTGTTCATACTTTTGTATCGGAAAAAAGATTGTATAACGCATAAACCTCAGAACGATGGATGAAATATTGAATCGCTTTCCGCCGATTACATTGGAAGAGATGAAGGGCGTCAAGTTGATGAACCGCATCGATACCAAGTTCGTGACCACCCGTCCGCGCTTACTTGAGTTGCTGCGTATGCTGGAAGGAGACTATCTGGTGCAAGAGATAGATGGTGCATGGAACATGCCGTATGATACCATCTATTGGGATACAGCGCACTACGACATGTATAATGCACACCAAACAGGACGTGCCAATAGGCAGAAATTGCGATTCCGTACCTATCTTTCATCAGATCTGCAGTTTATGGAAGTCAAAACAAAGGACAACCATGGGCGCACCAAGAAAAAACGCATGGAAGTAAAGGATATGCAATTGGAAGAGTCATCGAAGGCCTCTTTTCTGCAACAGTATCTGAACTATGAGATTGATGCACTGAAACCTACGATAGAGAACCGCTTTGAACGGGTGACACTGGTGAATAAAGCGAAGACCGAAAGACTCACCATAGATACGAATCTACGCTTTCAAAACCTGGTGTCAGGAAAAGGCCTGGATATGAGAGACTTGGTCATCATCGAACTGAAGCGTGAGGGACGCTGCTTCTCTCCTGTGTTGGCCAAACTACGAGATTTGCATATCCATCCGCATGGATTCAGTAAATACTGCATGGGATCAGCACTGACCAATGAGGCTCTGAGCGTGAACCGTTTTAAAAGAAAGTTGATTGAGATAAATAAGATAAGGAGGACATTATGAATTTTTTAGAGTTGAGTATATCTAACGATTTTTGGGAAATGCTGATGCGTTTTGCCATTTGCATGGTAGTTAGTTGGGTGATTATAGACCGTTTATATTTTACGAAGAGTCATCGCAGAGATTTCTACTTCACGTTCATGTTGATATCGGTGGCAATTTTCTTCATCGTGTTCTTCATGATCTTCGTACTTGATGATCTGAAGGGAAAGACGGGCATGGGTGTAGGTATCGGACTCTTTGGCATCTTTTCCATCATGCGCTATCGCACGGATGCAATGCCTGTTCGTGAGATGACCTATCTCTTTGTATTGATTTGCTTGGCAGTGCTTAATGCCTTAGCCAATTCGATAACCATCTTGGAACTATGCCTCACCAATCTTATTGTGGTGCTTTGTGTATGGATATGTGAACAGAAACTGAAGATTCATCCTTCTAAGCTCATACAATATGACCGCATAGAACTGGTGAAACCTGAGCTAAGAACGGAATTGATAGCCGACATAGAGCAACGTTTTGGTTTGAAGGTGATTAAAATAGATGTAGGAGGCATTGATACACTGCGTGATATGGCAGTGCTGAAAGTCTATTATGAGGGCGATGATGTCTCTGAAGTAGATGGAAAACTGAAAATTAAGAATAGTGAATACATCGTGTTATGATGAAGGAGGCGACAATGAAAAAGATTATATACTTATTGGCATTCCTTTCTTTGCCATTCGCACTTTGTGCGCAGAATAGTGGTGATGATTTTGGCATTTGGACTTCTATCGAAGCCGAAAAGAAAATAGATAAGAAATTGACCGTAGGTATGGAAGCCGAGTATCGTACCAGAAATGATTCCAAGACTTCCGACCGATGGAGCCTCGGCCTCAATGCTTCCTATAAACTACTGCCGTGGTTGAAGGCAGGGGCAGAATATACGTTGCTCTATGATAATAATAAGGAGAAGATCACCTATAATAGCGATGGCAGTTATAATAACTGGCGTCCTTCATATTGGGGCATACGCCATCGCTTCAATGTAGATCTGACAGGAAGTGTTTCCTTGGGGCGCTTTGATTTCTCCCTTCGTGAGCGCTGGCAATATACCTATCGTCCGCAAGTTACTACTGAGCGTTATGATTTCGACAATAGTTGGTGGGAAGATACTGACGTGAAGGGCAAGGGGAAAAACGTACTTCGCAGCCGTCTGAAAGTGGAGTATGACATCCCGCATAGCAAGGTCACTCCGTATGCCAGTGTGGAACTCTACAATGCGTGGAACTTACAGAAAACGCGCTACACACTTGGAGCAGATTGGAAGATTACTAAGCAGCATGAAGTAGGAGCCTTTTATCGCTATCAAAACGTGAAAGATGATGATGACCCTAATGGGCATATATTGGGATTGAATTATACATTTAAATTTTGATTGATATGAAGTATTTGAAATATTTGACTTTTTTGTTCTTGGCAGTAGCTGCCATGACATGTGTGGGGTGTGAAGATGATGATACGGATTTCAGTGACATCATTAATAAGGAAGTGGTAGAAGATGATACTACGGTAAGCGATGATGAGGAAAACACTTCTGGCAATGAGGAGTCTTCACAGGAAGGCACAGAGGGGGACTCTGATGAGGAGACCAGCACAACTATCACAACTGGCACTGCTGCCGTGAGTGTGGTTTACAATGGTTCTTCTGCTGAAGTAAGTGTAACGGAGGACGTGGCAGCTTATCTGACGGTATCTGTCAAAGGTGCCGACGTGAGTGTGATTCAGAGCAGTAGCCTCAGCGATGAAGTGACGTATATCCTGAGTGGTTCTTCTACAGATGGCATGTTCTACATGGATGGAGAACTGAAGGCAACCGTGGTACTCAATGGGTTGACACTGACCAATGCAGACGGACCTGCCATTGCCATCGATAATGGTAAGCGCATCGCAGTGGTCTTGGCAGATGGTACTACGAATACACTGAAGGATGGCGCTTCTGGCTCTCAGAAAGGTTGTTTTATGGTCAACGGTCATACCGAGTTTGAAGGCGGTGGCACATTGAACCTAACGGGAAATCTGAAGCATGCTTTCTGGGGCGATGAGTATGTGCAGTTCAAGAAATCAACAGGTGCCATCAATGTACTTGGTGCCGTGAAAGATGGCTTCAATGTCAATCAGCATGTAGAGATGAACGGTGGAATTATCACCATCAAGAGTATAGGGGATGATGGCATTCAGGTTGCTTTGGAGGGCGATGGCTCTGAGGAAGATACAGGTGCTATGGAGATCCATGGTGGTACGCTCAACATTGCTGTGACAGCTACAGCTGCCAAGGGTATTAAGACAGAAGGCGATGTGGTGATAGATTCAGAAAAGAGCACCCCTTCCATCACCATCACTACAAGTGGTGGAGGCGAGTGGGACAGCGATGATAGTGAAACGAAGGCCAGTGCTTGCATTAAAGCCGATGGAAATGCCACCATAAGTGCTGGTACACTGACACTTACCAGTACAGGTGCTGGCGGAAAGGGCATTAGCACAGACGGCACGCTCAACATCTCTGGAGGTGATGTCATCGTAAAGACTACTGGCTCTCAGTACGTTTATGGCAATAATCGCAATAATAGCAACTATACCAGTTCGCCAAAGGGTATCAAGGCCGATGGGGCCATCACCATCAGTGGTGGGAATGTGGATGTGACCACTACGGGTACCAATGGTGAGGGCATAGAGAGCAAGAGCACGATGGATATCACTGGAGGCGTGATTACGGTGAATAGCTACGATGACGGCCTTAACTCCAAGGGTGATATGACCATCAGTGGAGGAAGTGTCTATGCACATGCTTCCAATAACGACGGCATTGATGCCAATGGCAATTGCTACATCAAGGGCGGATTGGTATTTGCCGTGGGGGCTTCACAGCCAGAAGTGGCCATCGATGCCAATACAGAAGGTGGTAAGAAACTTTATGTCTCTGGAGGCACTATTGTAGCCATTGGAGGACTGGAGAGTGGTTCGAGCTTGACACAAAGTTGCTATGCATCTTCATCATGGAACAAGAATACATGGTATGCCTTGACATACGGAGATACTACCTTTGCTTTCAAGACACCTTCAAGTGGTGGCAACACGTTGGTAGTATCAGCAGCATCTACGCCTTCTTTGAAATCAGGCATTACTGTTTCTGGTGGAACATCCCTCTTTGGAGGTTTAGGATATACTGGTGCCATCGTCAGTGGCGGGTCTTCCGTATCGCTCTCGCAGTATAGCGGTGGCAATATGGGCGGTGGTCCTGGAGGTGGTGGCTCTGGAGGCAGAGGTAGGTAATAAAAGAGAGTTTGCACTTTGATAGTTTTCTGTGACGGTTGGGGAGCAGAAGTGGGTATAATAACCACTCTGCTCCCTTTTGTGTTGAAAAGTGTATTATCTTTGCAACTTTGATTATCTTTGCAACGTCTAAGGTAAAAAGATTATAGTATGAAACTGCAAAAAGCAACAACAAACGATTTTGACGCTATTATCGCTTTCTACGATGATGTGATAGAACGCACGCATGATATAGCTGTTTTTGCCTGATGGAGCAAAGGTAAGCACCCTACAGCCGAAGGCATCAGGGCCTATATAGATGAGGGAAGCATGTATCTCTGCGGGAGCATGGGGTGATAGTAGGCACTATGGCTCTCACGATGTGCCAAGGCGAGGAATACCACGCCATAGAGTGGAGGCAGCAGTTGGCCGACGATGAGGTGGCTGTGCTCCATATCCTGGCCGTGAGTCCTGATTGTCAAGGTAAGGGCATAGGCTCAGAGATGGTCTATGAGGTCAATACGCCTTGCCACTTCAGCAGGGAAGAAGAGCATTCGTCTCGATGCCCTTGCCTCCAACACGCCAGCCCATCGTCTCTATGAGCGCTTGGGTTTCGAGTACCGTGGCAAGCAGCATCTCTATGCCGAGAATACCGGCTGGACGGACTTCTTCTTTTTCGAACTTAAATGATTCAGGTCCAATGTCACTTTTTGGTTTCCTTGAAGATAAAATGAACAGGCTATGGTAAAGAAGGTTTTAATAGCGATTCTGACTATCTGCAGCATAGCGCTTTGCTCTTCTTGCTCCAGTAGTCGCTATGCAGGACAGAGCATTTCTGCACTTGCTGATAGGATATGGCTATTCAGTCAAGACCGTCCAGATGGTTTCACGCTTGACATCAGCAGCATGACAGAGCCGACTGTGGGCATCTCCGTCGCCTATGCAAAGACGCAGAACAGCCATTCGCACAAGCAGCTCCGTAAGGTGGTCCGCCATGCCTTGCGTCATGATGGCATCGTAGGCGGTTGGTTCAATAGTGATGATAGCCTATACTATTTCGACAGCACCCACCTCTTCCCTGAAGATTCCTTGATTCCAGCCCTCAGATTTGCCAAGCAAAACGGACAGTATGGCGTGTTTATCCTCTCCAAAGGGGAAACTATTTCTGTGGAGTAGGGGGCGCATAACTTTCCCTTTGATGCCCCATCTGCGTTTTTCCTTTCACCTTTCACCGAGTGCGTGAAAATGCATATATATCATAGATAAACTATGGTGAAAGCAAAGTGCCTTCCTTTCACCTCCTTTCACCACCCTTCACGTCTGTGGTGAAAGGCCGTGAAAGGCGGTGAAAGGAAACGGTTTCTCTTTCACGTTTGTTTCTTTATAAGTATCATCTGTTTTCTGCCTCTTGGTGAAAGGTGAAAGGAAAAATCGAAGCAGGACTTTTCATAGGCATTGAGGCAGAGACGGTAAATCTGCAAAGCCGCTTAGTAAAAGCCAAAGGCACTTCATAGGAAACTCGCTGCAAAGCGATGCAAAGTTAAATCAGCACTGCTGTCTGTACAAACAGCACTGTTGTCTGTACAATCACCAGTGCTGTCTGTACAATCAGCAGTGCTGTCAGAAGAATGTAAGGCAGGGCGCAACATTTTGTCTGCCTATGCCTTCTGTTTTTGCTGCCTTATTCTACGAGTTTCGTCAGGTCGGCCTTGATCAGGCAATGGTCGCTGAGCATGGCATTGTTGATGACTTTCACGTTGGAGTGCGCAAAGCCCTTGGTGATGATATTGTCGTAGCAGCTGCGAGGCGCACTGCCAGCAGGGTAGGTGAGGATGTCGCCTAAGTAGCCGTGATTGGCCATATCATAACCAGCCTCGATAAACGCATCAAACTCTTCGCTTTTGCTCGTGTTCCAATCTGCACACATGATGACGTACTTATCGTTCTTGAAAGTCTCTATCAGCTCTTGGATCTGGAGGGCACGATAGGCAGCGCCGTTTTCGCCTTGGTTCCAATCCAAGTGTGTGGAAACCACCTTCACGATGTCACCATCCAGACGCATGGTGGTGACCAGGTAGTAGCGTTTCTGCACCATCTTGGAGAACAATACGGTATCTGTGCGCAGCACCTCGATGCCATTGCTGAAGATGGCGTTACAGTTGTAGTCATACTTCGGACCAATCTGACCATCGTGATAATTGGAGAGGATGGCATCACGGGCCTCCACAGCTGCTTGGGTCTCTGTGGCATTGACCATCAGCGGATTATACTCCACCAGGGCGAGGACATCAGCATTGAGGTCGTTGAAGTAGGCACGATACGTTTGCTTATAGAAATCAAGCACAGCGTGTGTGAGTTTGGTATCTCCAGATTTACCAAGCGCAAAATGTCCGATGTTCCAACTGGCCACGGTGATTTTCGTGAAACGCCTGTCTTGTGCGTTGAGGCTCAGGCACAGCAGTGTGCAGAGAGCCAAGAGTGTAAGAAATCTTTTCATAATATCAATAGCTAATGTATTCATTCATGCCTAATTTCTCATCATAACCATATTCGCCAAAGGTGACGAAGTTGTCGATATACCAATTTCCACGCTCGAAGACCATTGGGAGTTCCACGAGAGTCTCTTCCCCAAAGTTGGAGATGATGACGCGCACTTTGGCGCTGTTTTCCTTAAGTTCGGAGATAGACTCGATCTTCATGGCGAGGTCGCTCCAGTCTTGTCCCTGAATCCAGTAGTCGGATTCATAGTAGCCCAGATCGTCTTCCTCTGCATGCGCCTTGTCGTAATCTTCCACTTGCTTCAGCACATCGTTGAAGTCCTTGGAGCAGTAGTCTTTCTCGAAGTTGCGCTGGCTGATAACGGCCAAGCCATTGGCCGTATTGTTCTCATTGTACACCCCAAATACGTCATCGTAGATAGCGGTGACACGTTCAGAAAGATAAGCCTCCGAGTGCTTATCTGCTTTATCTGACGAGCAGGCAGCAAATAGTCCTGCTAGAATGCAAATCAAAATTTTTCTCATATATTCATTGTTTTAAGTAGTTCTAATGCTTTGTTTTCAGCGGCTTCCATGATTTCACGCTCACCAGGCCCCTTGTCGTTGATGCCACAGAGGTGCAGGATGCCATGAATGATGACGCGATGCAACTCACGTTCGTAGGGTTGATTCAGCATCTCTGCATTGGAGCGCACGGTGTCAAGGCTGATGAAAATATCACCACTCAGACGATGACCCTCGCAATAGTCGAAGGTGATGATGTCTGTATAGTAATCGTGCTGCAGGTACTCCAGATTCACCTCCAAGATGCGCTGATCAGAACAGAAAAAATAACTGATAGGCCCTACACGTTTGTTGTAAGTAGCAGCCACCACCTTGATCCACTCCCTCACCTGCGCTTCATTGATGGCAGGCATCTCAATATCTTCTGTCTGAAAGGTAATCATCGTTTATGCAAAGAATAAGTAACTGATAATGATACCTGCGATGATGCCAGAGAAGTCGGCCAGCAAACCGCAAGTCACAGCATTTCGCGTCTTCGTCACTCCCACGCTTCCGAAATACACTGCTAATATATAAAAGGTGGTATCTGAAGCGCCACGCACCACACAACTCATCCTACCAACCAGAGAATCAGCGCCATACTGCTGCATGGTGTCTATCATCAGGCCATTGGCACCACTACCGCTAAGCGACTTCATCAAGGCCGTTGGCAATGCCCCCACGAAGGTGGTGTCTATGCCCGTCAAGCCTACCAGCCAACCAATGCCATCTACCAGAATATCCATTGCTCCAGAAGCACGGAAAACACCGATGCCCACGAGGAATGCCACCAAATAGGGGATGATGCGTACAGCCGTATTAAACCCATCCTTCGCCCCTTCGATGAAAGCATCATAGACATTGGCCTTCTTCCACATGCCCCAAATGATGAACAGGATGATGATGCCAAAAAGGATGATGTTGGCCACCAGAGTAGAGTAGGTGCCCATGGTTTCACGGCTCACAGTGAGGAAGAGCCACATCAGCAAGCTGAAGAACACACAGATGCCAGCCACTAAGGAGAGTATCGCCTTATTGAATAGGTTGATCTTCTGACTGATACTCACCACCGTGATGCCCACCATCGTGGAGATGGTTGTAGTGATCAGCGTAGGGATAAAGATATCCGTGGGTTGCGCGGCCCCCATCTGCGAGCGATACATCATGATGCTGATAGGAATCAAGATCAGTCCGCTCGTATTGATCACTAGGAACATGATCATCGGATTGGTAGCCGTGTCTTTCTTGGGATTCAGCTCTTGGAGTTGATCCATCGCCTTGAGCCCCAGAGGCGTAGCCGCATTGTCCAATCCCAGCATGTTGGCACTCAGATTCATGAAGATAGAGCCAAGGGCAGGGTGTCCTTTAGGGATGTCTGGAAAGAGTCGGCAAAGCACAGGGCTCAAAAACCTTGAGAGGGCATCAATCATGCCACTCTTCTCACCTATCTTCATGATGCCCAACCAGAAAGCCAGAAGT
The DNA here is from genome assembly GCA_937891085.1 of uncultured Prevotellaceae bacterium. Lineage (GTDB taxonomy): Bacteria > Bacteroidota > Bacteroidia > Bacteroidales > Bacteroidaceae > Bacteroides. The sequence goes on from CALAEY010000032.1 coordinate 22,120, forward strand.
CCCGTCAATCCCAGCGAAATCTCAAAGGCCGACTTTGAGGAATCAAACGTAGAGTTCACGAGTGTGGTGAATATCTCCGTATCGCCCAAGAATATCGTTTTGCAAAGCGCCACGATAAAAGCAATGGCGAAAAATGCTATCCAAATGTAGTTTAGTACCATGTCATTTTCAGTTTAATGATGCAAAAATAAAGAAAAATCCTTAAACCACGTGTTTTCTACACTTATTTCCTATCTTAATGTATGAATATCCGCAAAGCTATAAACACCTCATAGTTCTGTTACATTACGAAATGTCTTACGGTAAAATACGGGATTATTGGAAAAGATAATTACGATTTACTTGCATAATATCATCGTAATGGCTATTTTTGTAGCAAAATAGTTATTTAGTTAATAAGAAAACCAGAAAACAACAAATGATGCCATATAATACAGAATACATCAAACAGTGTTTCATTGTAGGGGCAATGTTTCTTTTAGTGTCTTCCTGCAGTGCTGATAAGGAAGGTTCCGTGACAGATGTGGTATCTCGATGGAACGGCAGGGAGATCGTCTTTCCAGAAAACTCCATTTTTACCATTCAGGGAAAAGATATAGTGGACTTCCAGTTCCATGATGCGGAATTTAAAATTCTTTGTTATGTAGATGAGAAAGGCTACATGCCTTTTCTAAAGCAATTAGGTTTATGGAATCATTATATCATGGGTCTTAATGCGACTATGGGCAGATTGGTGCCAGTGATATTTTATGTGAATGCCAATGATACAGATGAGCTGAATATGGTTCTTCAGCACGAAGATTTTAGATATCCTCTATGTATTGATCAAAGTGGAGAGCTCAATCGAATAAATCATTTTCCTACACAAATTGACTTTCAGACATTCTTGTTAGACAAGGCCAATAGAGTGGTGGGAATCGGCAATCCCATAAGAAACATTAACGTGGAGAAGGTTTATTACGATATCATGTCTAATAGGGAGAGAGAAAGTTTGATAACTAGAATCTCAACAGAAATTAGTGTAGATGCTACAGAAATTGATTTTGGCCAGATTCCCATAGGTGTGGAGCAAACTCAAACTATAACCATAAGTAATATAGGGCAAAAGTAATATAGGGCAAAATCCATTGGTGATAGAAAAGACCTCAACTTCATGTGGCTGTACGATAGTAGAAAATAGTAAGGAGCCTATTGCTCCAAATCAGAAAACGGAAGTAACGATTAAATACAATCCCGATAAGAAAGGTTTCTTTTCAAAGACCGTCACCATATATTGTAATACTGGCAAGATGCCACTTCAGATAAGAGTTAAAGGAAATGTGATTTAAGCAGTTGTATATTATTAACCTTTTAAAATTTAAGAACAATGAAAAGAGTTTTATTTTCCATGATTCTCGCTATCGCTTCGGTGATAGGTGCTTTACATGCTTATGGGGCATATACCAATGATTCCCCAACCCTCTCTGATTTGGCTAAAGCAAATATTGAAGCTTTGGCGAGTATACCAGAACTTAGCTTATGCCACGAAAATTACGTAAGTGACGCGGCTTCTTGGACAATATGGTGTGAGTCTTGCGAGATTGAGCGAGGACGGGCAATAGATGATCCTGACGGATATTGTGTGGTAAAGTAGAAAGGATAAGGAAGAGGAAGAGCTCCTTTGCTCTCCCTCTTCTTGCTAAACAAATAATCTCTACGATGAAAAAACTTATTGTTTTCATGGCAAGTTTTGTCTTGCTGTTTGCCTCATGTGGCAAGGATTCTCCAAAACCATCTCATGACTATATGGTGTTGGATCAAATAGAGTATGTGAAAGAATTTCCTGTCAGCATTGACTTGCCAGATAAAGGGCAAGATACAGGATTTGACATTATAGGGATAACACATTTTCAGATTTTTGACTCCTTATTGTTTGTGAGCTTGAAAGGAGAAAGAAATGGATTCTGGCAATTTTATTCTATGGAGAATAGGCAGTTAGTAGGCAAGATGTTGGGGATAGGACAAGGTCCAAATGAACTTCCATTTCAGATATATAGTGAAAATGACTATTCGATAAAAAAGAAAAACGGGGAGCTGGTGGCAACTATCTTTAACTCCAGAAGAGGTGAGGAATATCAACTGAATATCAGCAATACTTTAGAGAATGATTTGTTAGATATGAAGCTCATAGGCAGTGATATATCTAGAAGAGCAGTGACTGTGAAGGAAACTGATGGGAATGCTTTTCTTTGCCGAGAGGTATCTAATACGATGACACAGCAAAACAGGTATCTGTTGATAGACGGAGAGAAAAAAGTTCCTGATGTTCTTCAGAAACTGAATCTGGCAGAAGTTGTGGAAGGTGAGCAAATAGAGGACATGAACATCATTTCTACATCTATCAGAGAATCTCATGGTATCTTTCTGGAAGTGCCTATCTATTTGAACTATATTAACCTATATTCACTAGATGGGAAACTAAGTAAGACCATTTGTCCAGAAAAAGAACTTTCGAATATTAGCTCTATTTTACGGAACAGCGATTCTTTGCGTAAGCATACTTACACAGCTGTTGCAACTTTCGATGCATTCTTTGGAGTTTCATTCTACAACCATACGTGGACAGAACAAGGCATGGGGCTGGAGAAGTCTTCACAAATCCAACTCTTCGATTGGAGCGGAAAGCCTTTGGCAGCTATCAACGTCAATAGAATCGTTACTAGCTTCGACATATACTTCGCTAGGGGTGAGCTCTATCTGTTTTCCTCATCTGACGATGAATTTGTGAAGTATGATATCAGTGACCTTTTAAGTCAACTGAATGATATAATTTCTCAATATAATAAATTGTGAAGATGAATAGGAACATTATTTTTATGGCAATTTTCACCTTGCTGCTCACCTCATGCAGCAAGGAGTCACCACAGCCGTCTGCTGACTACATGGTACTTGATGAAGTGGAGTATGTGAAGGGCTTTCCCATCAGCATAAGCCTGCCAGACAAAGGGGAAGATACTGGATTTGACATTATTGGTATACAGAATCTTCAGGTTATTGATTCTCTTCTCCTAATCTGCCAGAATTCTCGTCAAGGATTCTGGAAATTCTATTCTTTGACTGACCACAAGTTGCTGGGAAAAATGCTGAGTATAGGACAGGGGCCAAATGAATTTAGATATCCGGTTAGCTCTGGGAACTATTATTCTATCGAAGAGGAGAAGGAAAATCTGTTTGCAATGATTCTTGACCAGTATAAAGGGGGTGTCTATCGTTTGAATATCACAGAATCATTAGAATCTGGGCAAGTGAATATGGAATTCTTTCCTAAAGGTTTTACTTCTTCGATTGTTTATGCTTGTGCTATAGATGATGAAGCGTTTCTATGCAGAGAGATAGCAGAAGATGGAAGACATCAAAACCTCTATGTGATGAAAAATGGTGAAAAGTCAATACCGGATGTGTTAGAGAAACTAAATCGAGCAACAGTAGATGCAGAAAATGATGGTTTTACTTTCAACATGATATCCGCATTGATAAGACGGAAAAGAAACTTATTTGTCGAAGTTCCCCTTTATTTAAACTATATCAATCTGTTCTCTTTAGATGGGAAAACTTCTAAGACACTATGTGTGGAAGATGAATTAATGAAAATCAGTTCTGTGACAGATAAGTCTGAACCATTGCGAAAAAGTACTTATACGGCAGTAAAAGCATTTAATGATTTTTTCGGAGCAGCTTTTTACAACCATACATGGATGGAGAGAGATTTAGGTATCAAGAAGTCTTCTCAAATCCAACTTTTCGATTGGAATGGGAAGCCTTTAGCTGCGATTAATGTCAATAGAATCGTTACCAGTTTTGATATAGATTTCACAAGGGGTGAGCTCTATCTGTTTTCCTCATCTGACGATGAATTTGTGAAATATGATATCAGAGACCTTCTAAAACAACTGAATAAATGATAAAAGGAGAGGGTCCCTCTCCTTTTATCATTTATTCAGCAATGGGCTAGCATATTTAAAAAACCAATCCAAATGTAGTTTAGTACCATGTCATTTTCAGTTTAATGATGCAAAAATAAAGAAAAGATTTAATTTAGGCAATAAACCAGCACTGTATCAGCCTGCATGTCGAGTCCTTCTTTGCTTAATTCCATTTTAGTGTCATATCGTCCATAGCGTTCTGTCACAGGGCGTATGTCTGTAAGGATGACAGGCGACCAAAAACCATTTTTGGTGTAATACTCTTTCGTGTCTTTCCGATAAAAAACCGCATGGATAAACTCCTTGTGAGCATTTTGGAATACTAAAACACAATCATCGGGTAAATCCATTTTTCTCAATTCCTTAGTTTTGCACGGATAGCTTCCTTTTAGTGTGAGGATATGGTCAAAGAACGCATTGAGCTGATAGCCATCGGTAAAGGTGGTGTTGCGCGTGATGATAGGAGCTGGATTAATGCCGTGAGCATCCAGTAAGCAGTTCAATGCATAGAAAATGCAAGTCTGCTCGTTGTTCAAGAGCATGTCTGAGGTTTTCATCTGCTGCATGGAGTCTTTTAAGGCAGTAATCTCAGTTCCTGTCAGACCGTCGATGACCACCGAAAACCGCTGATGAGGTGCTTTCAGACTTTCCACTTCTAATGTGGTTTTATCCTTATACGAGGTGGTGATGACAGGCTTACGTTCTTTATAGCAAAGTGTATCATTGCCGAATATCGCTCTATAATATTGAAAAACGGCAGTATCTTTGTCCTGTTGATAAAGTTCTATCTTGTCAAAAAGCCTGATAAGGGAATCCCGATAGATGGCATTCTTCATGGATTGAACCCCAAAGCGAGAACTTCCCATAGCTGCAGGCACTACAGTTTTAGAGCTTTTAGGAACAAGATTACAAGTTACTGTTTCTTTTATTTCTCGCAGCTGAGCTTGCAGAACTATATGGATGGTCAGTAGCAATAATATCAGAAGGTATTTTTTCATGTTTAAATGATTTTGCGCAAAAATAGGAAAAATTATCCAATCTGCTTCCGAAACAGGTAATAATAATACTTCTCGTCATCATCGCCGAACTCAGGGAGGATGCCTTTGCCTATCTGCTCAAAATCATGGTGGGGGTAATACTGCCAATTGCACCAACTGTCTGTCCAGAGGTATAGCCACTCCACACCTTGTTGTTTGAGTTTCTCTACGAGATGCTCTAAGACCAGTGCCCCATAGCCAGGCTTACGACTGAAGAAAAATGAGAGTTTGGCAGCATGAGGCTGAGATTCCATCAGTGTCTGGAGTTCAGCTTCCGTGCGTTTGGCATAGTTGGTACTGCGCACGATGTATTTTCCCACTTCTGGCGAAACGCTTTTGAGTTGTTCTTGAAGCCAAGCCTCAGCATCGTTCTTTTCTTCTGGCATACAGCCAAATGCAATGGCTTGCAAGCCTTCCTCATCCATTATCTTAAAGGAAAGTTGGGGCGTGTAGTAATTACAGCGCACCAGATATTCGCAGAATATCCGCGTAAAATCTGGAGAATCATCGAATCTCCAGATTTCAGACACTCTCTTTGCTAACTCACCAATATCTTCTGGATAAAATGGCTTGATTTCCATTAGCTAATCCTCCACCACTTCCAGATAGAAACTAAACGGACGAAAACCATCGTTGCAGCTGATCATGGCACTCTTGGGATTCTGCATCCAACCATCGAAGAAGTTGCCTTCACCACGTGCCAAAGCCTCCACAAACTCACGCATAGAGCCCCAAGCAGAAGGGCAAAGCCCTGCAGGGCGCTGCCCATTCTCGGAAATCCATTGCTGCCCTTCGAGCACATCGCACGTATGCTCGATGGGGTTCTCGTACTTCGCCATCAAGTCGTGGTAGACCGTCTGGCGAATAGCTGTAATGCGTACTTTATACAGTTCTTTCATTTATCCAATTTACTGCATCCTCCAAAGGAGTTTCTGTCTCTATATCAGGAGCGATGGGATCATCGCAAAACACTTCACCAGTGCGTGCCACATCCTGACCGATAGTCAACACCAATGTATAGCCATCAGAAAGCAGGTAAGGAATGTTGGAACTGGCATATCCAGCCGTAGGAGTGCCAAAGGTACGTACATTCTCCAGACCTCTAAATGCCAAGAGCGTAGCCTCGCCAGAACTGCCTGTCCATTCATTGGTGAGAATGGCGATAGGAAGTGATGCTGGCAGTTTGAATGCCTTGTCCCCATGGATGCCTGCTTGTTTTTCTACATACTCAATGGTAATAGGCGAATTGCTCTTCCTCCCCTTGAAACGAATGAAAATGCCATCGGGTATCAAGGGAGAGACAGCTGCCAGCATGGGATACATATTGCCACCCACATTGTCCTGAAGGTCGATGACTACCCCTTTGGCTTCTCTGTGTGCTGCCAAGAAATCAAACACGGTGAATGCATAGAGAGAATCACTCACGGTGATGCCACTATGCGCAGGAAGTTTCACCACGATGATGCCATCTTCACGCAGGCTCACCTCTGGCACTTTCTCCTCAGTAGCGTCTTCCCTCTCTTCCACAGGAGGTTTCAATACAGAATGTTTGCCTCCTGCCACATCCACAGCTTCAGAAACCAGCGCATGGGCTTCTTCAAGGGTAGTGATCTGCGATGCTTTCTCCAATGTTTGCTCCTTCATTGTTTCCCACGCCTCACCCTCAGCATAGAGTGCGTTCTTATCCATCAGGCGTATGCAATGCCTCACATACCCTTCGGGGGTTGTGGTGTCTTCAAACCAACTGCAGCTTGCCATCAGACAGCAGATTAAGCAGAGTGTAATCTTTCTCATTGTCTTCATCGCGAATCTTTTTTGTATTAGACGCACTTAATCTTCAGGAAGTTGCTATTCGTTCCGCTTTTTCTTAGGTTTTGGCTCTGGTAATGCCTTACAAGTGGCACGTACCAGTGTGGAGAGGTACTCATGACCGTCCACATCCTCAATGTAGAAATAGTCCTTGGCACCCTCGTAAGGCGGACGAAGCTCTACTTTTCTCAACAGTGCCTTTCCTGTCTCTGTGGGTTTAAGATAAAAACGATCATCGCAGATGAGGCCAATGATCTTACCATTGCAATAGATGCCATAGTCGCCAAACATCTTCCGTGTCGTTATCTCGCCAGCATCCGCACATTGATCGACGATATATTGTACAAAGTCTGCATTACTTGCCATATCATTTCATCTTTTTACATTCATAGAACAGACAGATGGTAAACACCATCTCTATGATTACCATCAGAAAGGCCAGCACCACAGGCGGATACATCAGTCCGATGATGAGTGCCAAGATAGGGATGACGATGGAGAGCACCAAGTAGCTCTTAGATTGATAGAGCCATGAAAACGGCATGAGGTGTGCCCCGAAAATCATGGCATAGACCATGAGCATTTTGCTGGGCACTGCCGCAAACACCCACATGGCAATAAGGATGTAGAGTATCTGGTTTACTGAGAACAAGATTCCTGCCTTGGTGAGCGGATTGCCCTTACCCTCAAAGTCGATTCTCAGTGCTTTGGAGATGCCCCAAGCCAAGGGGAACAACACAGCAGCACAGCAGAGCGCCCACAGGTTCTTCTGCTCTATCTGCATGTCTGTGAGGTGGATAGCGAGTATCAATCCCCAAATCACCACAGAGGCAGCGATGAAGTGCAGCCCTTTCTGCTGCCTCTTCGCACAGTCTTTTTGTAATGCTTCCAGTTCCATAGTCAGTTTGATTTTCGGCAAATATAGCAATTAAATTCTGATATTCGCAGAAGTGGTGAATTTTTCACTACCTTTGTGCCTCAGATTACAGAAAGCAATATGATAAGGATAGAAAAAGTAATGAGCGAACAAGCCTCTGCGATAGCCCGTTTCATAATGATGGCAATCCAAACGCAGAGCGCCTCTATACAGCCTGTGGTTTTCGCTTTGCCAATCCCAGCATTTGGGGCGGACATCGTATGAAGCACCTTGTGAGACCGTTGTAGCTCCGTTCCTCCTATGCTCAAAAAGCGGACTTACAACGGAGGAACAACGGAGGAACAGCAGAGGAACGCTGGTCTCATGGTTTCACGGTCTCAAACTATGGTATTAGGAAGTTTTTAAAAGGTTTTTTATCTTGTCTTTTGCAAATTCTATAGAACCAGCAAAGACGACATTCCTTTGGCTGTCTAATATCAAGACTTTAGGGAATGCATTAAAATTGCAGATTCTGAAAATAGGGCTATCACTTTCTATGCAATATACGGGGAATGTCCACCCTTCTTCTTGTAATAGGGCTTTGCCAGTATTGATGTCTTCACCTTTTCTTGTAGATGTGAATACTGAAGCTATAGTTACGCGTTCATTTTTTTCGAGTTCATTATATAATTCTTGGACCTGCGGAAACTTAATAAAACATACACCACAAGAAGATGACCAGATGTCAAGTAAGACATAATCTTTAGGCAGTTCTTTGATGGATAATGATTTCCCTTCTTTATCAATCAGAAGTTCTTGAGCGATATTGGCGTTTAGTTTGACATCTTTATTATGCACATATTCTACCCAATACGTTTGTCCGATAGTTCCCAGAAGTAACCAAAGGCAGATGCCAATGGCAGGAATAATCCTTTTTCCTTTATACACTAAATAGGCAATGGCTATGGCAAGGAGTGTGTTGGTCATTAGTTGAACAGAGAACAAAGAACCAGAAAAATTAATTAATCTCCCTGGTAATTCTAACCACAACAATCCTAAAAAAATGGCAAGCAACACTTTTCCTGTTCCAATGAGTGAAGCGTACTTTCTCATCATCCATAGGGTTAAAAAGAAGAATACAATACCTTCCACAAAAATTGCCCATTTGATAGAATATCCTCTAATCGGAATTGTGATAAAGAGGGCTATATTTGCTAAAAGGAATATTTTAAGGAGCGTTTTCATATGACTCACTTTTTCATGATACTTGATTTTAGTTAGTATTTATATATCGTTGCAAAGATATAATGTTTTTTGAAAAACAAGAGTAAGTTTGTTTTTTTTCTTATGTTACATTATCTTTGTACTCAAATATTAAGGAATGAGTGACGAATTTGATATAAGACAACAACAGAGTGCGAGCGATAAGGACTTTGAGAATGCCTTGCGACCCTTGCGCTTTGAGGACTTCAGCGGACAGGAGCAGGTGGTGGACAATCTGCGCGTGTTCGTGCGTGCTGCCAAACTGCGTGGCGAAGCACTGGATCATACGTTGCTGCATGGCCCTCCTGGATTGGGAAAGACCACGCTGAGCAACATCATTGCCAACGAACTGGGGGTGGGCTTCAAGATCACCTCTGGCCCTGTGCTCGATAAGCCTGGCGATTTGGCAGGTATCCTAACGAGCCTGGAGCCAAACGATGTGCTGTTTATCGATGAGATACATCGCCTGTCGCCTGTGGTGGAGGAGTACCTCTACTCTGCGATGGAGGACTATCGCATCGACATCATGATAGACAAAGGCCCGTCGGCACGCAGCATACAGATAGACCTGAACCCTTTCACGCTGGTAGGTGCCACCACGCGCAGCGGACTCTTGACGGCTCCGCTCCGCGCACGCTTTGGCATCAACCTGCATTTGGAGTATTATGACAATAAGGTGCTGAAGAAAATCGTGCAGCGCTCTGCAGGCATACTGGGTGTGCCTATCAAGGATGAGGCTGCGGGGGAAATCGCTTCACGCAGTCGTGGCACCCCTCGTGTGGCCAATGCGTTGCTGCGCCGTGTGCGCGACTTTGCGCAGGTGAAGGGCACGGGTGAGATAGACCTGGGCATCGCCCGCTATGCACTGGAGGCACTGAACATTGATAAGTTCGGCCTTGACCAGATAGACAACAAGATACTGCTTACCATCATAGATAAGTTCAAGGGTGGTCCTGTGGGCATCACCACCATCTCCACCGCCTTAGGTGAGGATGCTGGCACGATAGAAGACGTGTATGAGCCTTTCCTCATCAAGGAAGGCTTCATCAAGCGAACCCCTCGTGGACGTGAGGTGACGGAGTTGGCCTACAAGCACTTAGGTAGGTTCCGTGTAGGAGCAGACCCTGACTTGTTTGGAGGATAAAGCTTTATGTTTAATGTTTAACGTTTAATGTAAGTTGGCATCATTAAAATCACTGGCAAAAGATACCGCCATATACGGACTGAGCAGCATCATAGGTAGGTTTCTGAACTACCTATTGGTGCCTATCCATACCTCCGCTATGTCGGCACAGAGTGGCGGCTATGGCGTGGTGACCAATGTCTACGCTTGGGTGGCACTGGTGTTGGTCATCCTTACTTGTGGCATGGAGACTGGCTTCTTCCGCTTTGCCAACAATGGCAAGGACGAGCCAATGCGCGTGTATAGCACCACCTTACTTTTCGTCAGCATGGCTTCTTCGGTCTTCCTGCTCTTAAGCTTGCTCTTCTTGGTACCTATCGCTGGATGGATGGGTTATGCAGAGCACCCCTGGTACCTCGGCATGATGATGATCGTAGTGGCGATGGATGCTATCCAAGCCATCCCCTTCGCCTTCCTGCGCTATCAGAAGCGGCCGCTGCGCTTTGCCACGCTGAAGCTGCTCTTCATCTTCCTGAGCATCCTGCTCAACCTTATCTATTATAAGGGCCTGAAGGGCAGCGATGCAGGAGCAGCTTTTGCCATCAACCTGATTTGCACCAGCCTTATCATGCTCTGCATGATTCCGCAGTTCTTAGGCTTCCGCTATGTATTCGACAAAGAGCTGTTTCACCGTCTCTTCCGCTATTGTCTGCCACTCTTGATACTGGGCATTGCGGGCATCCTCAATCAGGTTGCAGATAAGATTATCTTCCCATTAGTGTATCCCGATGAGACGGAGGGCATCGTGCAATTAGGCATCTACGGAGCAGCCGTGAAGATAGCTATGATTATGGCCATGCTTACGCAGGCCTTCCGCTATGCTTATGAGCCTTTTGTATTCGGCAAGAGCCAGGATAAGGACAACAAGGAAATCTATGCCAGTGCCATGAAGTTCTTCATCATCTTCACGCTCTTGGCCTATCTGGCAGTGATGTTCTATCTTGACATACTGCGCTACATCATCGGGCGTGACTATTGGGCAGGACTTGACGTGGTGCCTATAGTGATGATGGCAGAAATTTTTATGGGCGTTTACTTCAACCTTTCATTTTGGTATAAGCTCATTGATGAGACCAAGTGGGGGGCCTACTTCTCCTTGATAGGATGTGTCGTGCTGGTGGGCATCAATGTGCTGCTGATACCTAAGTACAGCTACCATGCCTGTGCATGGGCAGGCTTTGCTGGCTATGGCACTGCCATGCTGCTCTCCTACTTCGTGGGGCAGAAGAAGTACCCTATCCACTATCCGCTGAAGTCGATAGGTTGCTATGGGCTTCTGGCCGCTGTGCTCTATGTGGCAGGTCTCTATCTCCCTATTGAGAACGTGGTGCTTCGTTTAGCTTGGCGCACCTTGTTGCTACTGGTCTTTGTGGCCTACATCGTCTACAAGGACCTCCCTCTGAAAAGCATTCCTATTGTCAATCGTTTCATTAAATAATACTTATGAACTATGCCTACACCCAATCAAGACAGAAACATATTTGCTATCAGGGTCTTCTTTAGGGAGTACCTTGATTTGAGACGCGAAAAAGAGCATGAGACCGATACCATTGACTCTATCCAAAAAGGTGTAGAGTTCAGGGGTACCAACCTCTGGGTGCTGATTTTCGCTATCTTCATTGCCAGCTTGGGACTCACGGTCAATTCCACCGCTGTGATCATCGGTGCCATGCTTATCTCACCGCTGATGGGACCTATCATGGGCATAGGCTTAGCAGTGGGTATCAACGACATAGACCTGATGAAGCGTTCTGCTAAAAGCTACCTCATCACTACGCTATTCAGTGTAATCACTGCCACGCTGTTCTTCCTGATCTTCCCTGTTACGGGCAATCAGTCTGAACTCTTGGCACGCACCTCACCTACCATCTATGATGTGTTTATTGCCTTGATGGGTGGTTTGGCGGGTATTGTGGCCACTACCAGTAAGAACAAGGGCAATGTGCTGCCAGGTGTAGCCATCGCTACAGCTCTGATGCCTCCACTTTGCACGGCTGGCTTTGGATTGGCTACAGGCAATTTGGTCTATTTCCTCGGAGCTTTTTACCTTTATTTTATCAACTCAGTATTTATCTGTGCAGCCACCTTACTCTGTGTGCGTTTCTTGGGATTCCATAAAAAGCAGCAGGTAGATTCTGAGCGTGAGAAGCAAGTACGTAAATACATTCTGGCCTTAGTGATCATCACCATGATTCCTGCTATCTATCTCACAGTAGGTATCCTACGTGATACCTACTTCGACAGCGCAGCCAATCGCTTTATTCGTGAGCAGTTGTCCTTCGACAATGCACAGGTAGTAGACAAGCGCATTACACGAAAAGGTAAAGATAGTGAAATCCGTGTTGTGATGGTAGGTCAGGAAGTGCCAGATTCCACCATTGCTGTAGCACGTAGTAGGATGGGGGAGTATAGTCTTGAGAATGTGCGACTTGTGATTCTACAAGGTGTAAGTGGAAATACTGGTACCGATCTTGACATCACTGCATTGCGTTCACAGGTATTGGAAGATTTCTATCAGAATGGAGAGGAACGTTTGCGCCAGCAAGCGGTGCAGATAGACTCGCTGGAGCGCAAGTTGCGTCAATTCAAGGTCTATGACGAACTGGGCAACTCCATCATACCCGAACTGAAAGTGCTCTATCCTACCATACGAACCTTCTCCATCTCAGAGGCTATAGAGTATGATGTAGATTCACTGCGCACAGATACCATCCCTACTGCCATCGTGAGCACCTCCAAGCGTTTGGATGCCGCCACGCTGGAGAAACTCACCGAGTGGCTTAAGGCCCGTACAGGAAACGGAGAGCTGAAGGTGATGGTGAAATGACGTTAACCAGTAAGTAAAGTCGCACTCGATGAATAAATGGAAAGATAAAATTCGCAAGCTTAGTACAGAAAACCGTTCCCTCCCAGGAATAGCAGTAATCGTCATTGCAGCTATTCTTCTGGAGATGACTGTTGCCATGCAATACCAATCGGCTACCAGGGGCATCCGCTCTGAGGTGCAGCATCGTGCAGAAACCGAACTCGACATGAAGAATCTGGAGATTCAGAATGTAATGACGGCTGTAGAGGTGGCTGTGGCCAATATGGTGTGGGATGTAGAGCAACGTCTTTCGAAGCCCGACTCTATGTATGCGGTCACCGAAAAGACGGTGGTCGACAATGAGGTCATCATTGGTAGTGCCGTAGCTTTCGAGCCCTATTACTACCCCGAGAAAGGCGAGCAGTTTTCCCCCTATACCTTCAGGACTAACGGCCGTTTGGAGCATAAGCAGTTGGGCACAGACACTTACCGCTACCATACCATGGAGTGGTACACAGCCCCTATGAAGTCGGGACGCGGCAGTTGGAGCGAACCCTATTTCGATGAGGGCGGCGGTGAAATCATCATGTCCACCTATTCTGTGCCTATCCACGATGCTACTGGTAGGAGCGTGGGTGTATTCACAGCCGATGTATCGCTCGATTGGCTTTCGCAGGTCATCAATGCCAGGCATATCTACCCCTCAAGCTTCAACCTGATGATTTCTCGCACAGGTAGGATTATGGCCTGCCCTGTAGATAGCTACGTTATGAATCGCACCATTCAGGAGGTGACCAGCCAGATGAACGATACCACCAGAGAGCGCATCAACGCAGAGATGATGGCCGGAAAGAGTGGGCAGAGCATGGTGACCGACAGCACAGGCGTGAAGAAATACGTGTTCTATGGTCCTGTAGAGGGAGACACGGGGTGGTCTATGGCCATCGTGTGTTCAGACAAAGAAATCTATGGCGAGTTGCGTGCGTTGGGCATCAGGCTTATGCTCATGGTGCTTGCCGGTCTCACCCTGATGGGCTTCATCCTCTGGCGTTCCATCCGCAATTCACGTCGCTTGGCTGACACAGAGAAGCAGAAGACGGCCATCGAGAGTGAGCTACAGATTGCCAGCTCCATCCAGATGGGTTTGCTGCCGAAGGTCTTTCCGCCTTTCCCAGATCGTACCGATGTAGATATCTACGCTACCCTGTTGCCTGCCAAGGAAGTGGGAGGCGACCTATACGACTTCTATATCCGTGATGAGAAGCTCTTCTTCTGCATCGGCGATGTGGCAGGTAAGGGCGTGCCAGCCTCCCTGGTGATGGCAGTCACGCGCACCCTCTTCCGCAATATCTCTGCCCGCGAGGCCAAGCCCCATCGCATCATGGCTGCCATCAACGAAACGGGAACAGAGAATGATCTGAACAGCCTCTTCGTCACCTTCTTCGTGGGTGTGCTCGACTTGCCAACTGGTCGCTTGCGCTACTGCAATGCAGGGCATGAAGTTCCGATATTGATCGGTGCTCCAGGCTCAGGTGCCAAGATCTCACTGCTGAAATGCGACAGTAACCTGCCCCTCGGCATCATGAGGGATGTGGACTTCACCATTCAGGAAACTACCCTTGAGGCAGGCAGCACTCTCTTCCTCTATACCGATGGACTCACTGAGGCCATGAAGGCAGACGGTACCCTCTTCGGAGATGAACGGATGATGAAGGCCGTGAAGCCAGATACCCCGAAGGGCATCGTGGAGCACATGATCCATTCGGTCAATGCCTTCGTGAAGGGCGCAGAGCAGAGTGACGACCTCACCATGCTTGCCATACTTTACAACCGCCAGAAACTCTCAGCACGCCTCTTGCGCAGCATCACCCTGCCAAACGATGTGCAGGCCATCCCACAGCTTGCCACCTTCATCGATGGTGTCTGTGAGGCGTTGGAGTTCGATGCCGGTCAGACCATGGAGATGAACCTCGCTGTAGAGGAGGCTGTGGTCAATGTGATGAACTACGCCTATCCAGAGGGCACTGTGGGTGAAGTGCAGATAGATGCTGAGGCCAATGAAGAGCGCCTGAAGTTCACCATCACCGACTATGGTGCCCCATTTGATCCTACCACCTATGCCAAGGCAGACACCACCCTCTCTGCCGAAGATCGTCCTATCGGCGGTCTCGGCATCTTCATGATTCGCCAGTACATGGATTCCATCAACTACGAGCGCATGAAGGGAGACACCTCAGCCTCCAAGGGCGGCAAGAATGTACTTACACTCCGCAAGAGGTTGCAGTAAGATGTAAGGCGCACGCATATAATTGAATAATCAATTATATGCGCACGCATTTAACCTAAACCTAAACTGCGATATAGGCCGAACAGGGTATAAAAGGTTTTTATATGACAAAAGAAGTTAATGACGGAGTAGGGATTTAATAAAAACATTATCTTTGCAGCAGATTATGGAACAAAAACAACTGAATGGTATGAAAATAGCATTGATAGGTTATGGCAAGATGGGCAAGCAGATAGAGCAGATAGCCCTAAGTCGTGGTCATGAGATAGTGTGCATCATCGACATTAATAATACGGAGGACTTTGAGTCTGAGGCGTTTCGCAGTGCGGATGTGGCCATAGAGTTCACAAGCCCCACAACGGCCTATACCAACTGCAAGAAGGCTTTCGCGCAGAGGGTGAAGGTGGTGAGCGGCAGCACGGGATGGATGGCGCAGCACGGTGAGGAGATGCAACGCCTATGCGCAGAGCAGGGGAAGACGCTGTTCTGGAGCAGCAACTTCAGCCTTGGCGTGTCTATCTTCACGGCAGTGAACCGCTTCTTGGCGCGTGTGATGAACCAGTTTGATGCCTACGACGTGAGCATGAGTGAGACGCACCATATACATAAGTTGGATCATCCCAGCGGCACGGCCATCACACTGGCAGAGGGCATTCTGGCAGAGCTCGACCGTAAGGAGGCGTGGGTAGATGCCGCACTGGTGGAGAACGGTGAGATGCAGCAACTGGCGCAGCCGAAGCCTGAAGAACTCCCTATCATCTGCGAGCGTCGGGGTGAGGTGCCGGGCATACATCTGGTGCGCTATGAGAGCGATGCCGACAGTATCACCATCGTGCATGATGCCAAGAACCGCAGCGGATTTGCCCTGGGTGCCGTGCTGGCTGCCGAATATACTGCTGCCCATCAGGGATTCCTGAAGATGAGTGACTTATTTACTTTCTTGAAATAAAAGACCGACATGGATAAAAAGATGTTTGCAGACGTTCCTGCGAAACAATGGATAAAGTTGGCTGTGTGGCTGGTGCTCTACCTGCTCTTCCTGGTATGGGTGAAGAGCTGGTGGGGATTGCTGGTGGTGCCTTTCATCTTCGATAGCTTCATCACGAAGAAGATTCCTTGGGGATTCTGGCGCAGCTGGAAGGAAGGACCGCTGAAGACGGTGATGAGCTGGGTAGATGCCATCGTCTTTGCACTGGTGGCCGTCTACTTTGTGAATGTGTATATCTTCCAGAACTACCAGATACCTTCTTCCTCTATGGAGAAATCACTGCTGGTGGGCGACTACCTCTACGTGAGCAAGTTGAGCTACGGCCCTCGCAAGCCTATGACACCGCTCTCCATGCCTTTGGCGCAGCATACGCTGCCCCTCACGGGTGGAAAGAGCTATCTGGAATGGCCGCAGTGGAAGTATGAGCGTGTGGCAGGCTTCGGAAAGGTGGAGCGCGGTGACATCGTGGTGTTCAACTTCCCTGCAGGTGATACGGTGGCAGTGAACTACCAACAGACGGATTTCTACAACCTGGCTTATGCCGAAGGGAAGCGCCTGTATCCTAATCCAATGGATCTGGATAATATGACACCTGCACAGCAACGCATGGTGTATGACATCTACTACAATGCGGGTCGCCGTCATATCTTGGAGAACCCGCGCATCTTCGGTGAGGTGGTCTACCGTCCTGTGGATAGGCGTGAGAACTACGTGAAGCGCTGCATCGGCGTGGCGGGAGATACGCTGGAGATTGTCGATGGTCAGGTGAAGATCAACGGGCAGGATGCGGAGAACCCAGAGCAGATGCAGTTCAACTACTTCTTGCAGACCACAGGCACGGAGATCCCTGCGCAGGTGATGGATGAGCTGGGCATCAGTGAGGACGACCGCCTGATGATGTCGGGCGATGCCACGTGGGAAGACAATCTGCTGGCGATGGGCTTCAATACACGTATGCAGAACGGCAGGTTGGCTCCTGTCTATCATTTCCCTCTCACGAAGGAGATGTATCAGAAGTTGGCCTCTAACACCAAGCTGATAAGCAAGATCATCATGGAGCCAGAAAGCTATGCGGGCGATCTCTATCCGCTGAATGGCAACAAGCACTGGGACCGCAACAACTACGGTCCTATCTGGATACCTGCCAAGGGCAGCACCGTGAAGCTGACGCTGGAGAACCTGCCTATCTATGAGCGCTGCATCGTGGCGTATGAGCACAACACGCTGGAGCTGCGTGAAGATGGCATCTACATCAATGGGCAGCGCACGGATGAATATACGTTCCAGATGGATTACTACTGGATGATGGGTGACAACCGTCATAACTCGGCAGACTCACGCTACTGGGGCTTCGTGCCAGAAGACCACATCGTGGGCAAGCCTATCACCATCTGGCTGTCGCTGGATAAGGATCATGGTTGGTTTGACGGCAAGATACGCTTTAGCCGCCTCTTCAAGCGCGCCAAGTAAACCCTCCCTGATGCCATGAAACCGATAGTGAAGATAGCCTTAGCGTTAGTGGGTGCAGTGCTGATAGCAGTGCTGCTCCGCCTTTTTGCTGTCGGTACCTATTCTGTGCCTTTCGAGGGCATGGAGCCCGCCTTGCATCGGGGAGAGCGCATCTTGGTGAATAAGTGGAACTATGGGCGCATCCATCGCAGAGACGTCATCGTGTTTCAAGACCCTTCCGTGGAAGACGGGAAGAAAACACTGATAGGGCGTGTGATGGCCATGCCTGGCGAGGTGATCTACATGGATCATGAGTTTCATTTCTCCCATGCCGTGAACCTGCAGGATACGCTGCCTGCACAACCCATCATGGTGCCTTTGAAAGATATCGAGGTACCCGTGAGGCCGTGGAATGCCACCCTGATGCGCAATACGCTGACGCTGCATGAAAATCAGCCTGCGGAAGTGAAGAACGGCAAGCTCTATATCGATGGTAAGGAAACGCCGCATTGCAACTTCACGCAGAACTACTACTGGGTGATGACGGACAACGAGAGCACACTGAGTGATTCAAGGCTCTTCGGCTTCGTGCCTGAGGACCATATCATAGGTAAGGCCACGCGCATCTGGTTTACCACACAACTGAGCAGACTATGGAAAAAAGTGGAATGACTGCCTGCCTCTCTACGGCCTACCTGCCTCCTGTGCAGTGGTTTGCTAAACTCCTGAAGTACGAGAAGGTGTATGTGGAGCAGTATGAGAACTACCAGAAGCAGACATACAGGAACCGCTGCGTGATAGCAGGCCCTAACGGCCCCATCTCGCTGACGGTACCCATAGAGAAGCCTGAGACCTTGAAGTGCCTGACGAAGGATATCCGCATTTCCGATCATGGCAACTGGAGGCACCTGCACTGGAATGCCTTGGAATCGGCCTACAATCAGACACCTTACTTTGAGTATCTGAAAGATGACCTCCGGCCTTTCTACGAGAAGCCGTTCCACTTCCTGATGGACTTCAACGAGCAGCTGGTGGCACTGATCTGTGAGTTGATAGATATAGAGCCACAGATAGAGCGCACCACAGACTACATCGCCGTGCGGGAGGATGCCGACTTCAGAGACAGCATCGGTCCTAAGCGAGATTGGCAGGACGATAAGGACTTCAAGGCCGTGCCTTACTATCAGGTCTTCCAGCAGAAACTGGGCTTCCTGCCTAACCTCAGCATCGTGGATCTGCTCTTCAATATGGGCCCAGAGAGCGTGCTAGTGCTGGGGAGGGTTTAGGGTTTAGAGCTTAGAGCTTAGAGTTTAGAGTAAAAAGTATGGCCAATTATCCATTATCCATTATCCATTATCCATTAAAGAAGGTTTTGCTTCACTCCTGCTGTGCACCATGCTCTGCAGCAATCATAGAGTGCATGCTGCAGAACGGCATACGTCCCACCGTATTCTATTATAACCCCAACATCTACCCGCGTGAGGAATATGAAATCCGTAAGGCGGAGGCCATACGCTTTGTGACGGCACAAGGACTGGACTTCGTGGATGCCGATTACGACTATGAGGGTTGGCGCAAGGCGGTGGTAGGTCTGGAACAGGAACCCGAGCGTGGCAAGCGCTGCCTGCAATGCTTCACCCTGCGCCTGATGGAAACCGCCAAGTATGGCGTGGAGCATGGGTTTGAGGCATTCACCACCACCCTGGCTTCTTCACGCTGGAAGAGCCTGGAGCAAATCAACGAGGCAGGGCGTAGGGCAGCAGCACAATATCCTGGCATCGCCTTTTGGGATCAGAACTGGCGCAAAGGCGGATTGCAGGAGCGGCGCAACCAACTGCTGAAGGAGTATGGATTCTACAACCAGCAATACTGTGGCTGCGAATTCAGCATGCAGCGCCTGCAAAAAAATAATACCTGCAGCACTTGCGAAAAATAAGAATATCATTTATCTTTACGCAGGAAACCTATAACGAACCTCAAATCATTGCACTCATGAAAAGAATACTATATTTCCTTATCATACTGTGTGTCGGCCTCCAAAGCCTGATGGCACAGCAAGTGGTTACGGTAAGTGGCATCGTGAAGCAGGAATACAACAAGCGAGCCTTGGAGTATGTGAATGTCTATGTGTCTGGTACGCACATCGGTACCATCACCAATTCGGATGGCGAGTTCACCATCAAGGTGCAAGGTGAAAGTCTGCCTATTACCATCGAATTTTCACACTTAGGATATCAAACACGCAGGATCACGGTGAATACCCGTAATCTGGAAGATCAGGAAATCTTGCTTACTCCAGGTGTCATAGCCCTCAATGAAATCATTGTGGAGCCTATCTATCCCAGTCGTATCGTAGAGAGTGCCATGTATAATGTGAAGAAGAACTACAGCCTCGAAGCTGGTATGTATCAGGCTTTTTACAGGGAATTTGCCCAGAAGCGCCGAAAGTATATCAATATCTCCGAAGCTGTGGTGGATATCTTTAAGACTCCCTATACGCAGGAAATGGACAGAGACAGAGTGCGCGTACAGAAAGGGCGTAGGATGGTAAGTCCGAATGCCAGTGATACACTGAACGTGAAGCTGGAGGGTGGGCCTGTCATTGGTAATAGTCTGGACGTAGTGAAGACTCCAGGCGTGCTTCTGGGTTTTGACTATATGACTTACTACCAATACGACTTCAAGGACTTTGTAATCATCAACGATAAGTTGCACTATGCCATCGACTTCAAGCCAAGGGTCAACATAGAGGATATTCCGCTCTATCAAGGTACGCTCTACATCGAGCAGAAAACGCATGCCATCAGTCGCATAGAGTTCTCTATGGATATGAGCGACAGGGATAAAGTGACAGAGTACATGCTGCGCAAAAAACCAGCAGGACTGCGCTTCAGGCCTACGAGTGCCAATTATCTGGTCACCTATCGACAAGATGGGGAGAAGTATTACCTGAACTATGTGCGTGCAGAGCTGAAGTTCAGTTGCGACTGGAAGCGCAAGCTCTTTGCAACCAATTACACGGTGGTATCGGAGATTGTGATGACCGATCGTGAGGATGCTCCTCCACATGGAAATATCCCTTATAGGGAATCATTCACGAAGAGCCAAGTGCTGTCTGACAAGGTGCAGGACTTCTATGACGAGAAGTTCTGGGAAGACTATAACATCATCGAACCTACTGAGTCACTGGAGTTTGCTGTGAAGCGCCTCAAGAAAGCCAATACCGATTAAGGGCTACTTATAGATTAAGGTGGAGAGGTTGGACTCCCCGAAAATTTCATTGGCCACTTCCAAGAGGGGTGCAGGCGTGATCTTCTCCATGCTTTGATAGACCTCCTCTATCGTCACAAAGCGCTGATAGTGCAGGAAGGTCTTGGCCATGCCCAGGGCATTGCTTTCCCTATTATCTTGCGCCACACCAATCTGCCCCATGCTCTGCTTCTTCAGGGCTTGGAGCTGTGAGGTGGTCAGAGGCTTATCGCAGAGCTTCTTCAGCTCACGCCTTACCAGTTCGATGCAACGATCCACATCCTCCAGATCGCATCCGAAGTAGATGGAGAACGTGCCTGTATCTGTATAGGAATTAGAGTTGGCTTCCACCTCGTAAACCAATCCACGTTTCTCACGCAGTGACAGATTCAGGCGGCTGTTCATGCCCGGACCGCCAAGGAGGTTGGTCAGCAGGTAGAGCATCAGCTTCTTCGTGTTATGCCCATCATAGGCTCTGCCTCCCATCATCACATGGGCTTGATGCGTGTCACGATGCTGAATCTCCGTGCATGGCACATAGAGAGACGGAGAGACGCGTTGGTAATCCAGATGCCCCCTGCTTACATCACCGACAGCCTGCTCCACGTAGCGTACCACCTGCTTCAGTTCGTATTTCCCTGTGACGAAGAACACCATGTTCTCTGGCACATAGAACTGCTGGAAAAACTGCAAGGCATCTGCTGTGGTATAGTGCTTCAGCGCCTCTGCATTGCCTAAGACATCTCTTCCTAAGGCATGACCACTGAACACCAAGTCCTCAAATCCATCGAAGATCAGGTCGCTGGGCGTATCTTCATACGACTGTATCTCTCCGATGATGACATCTGTCTCCTTGGCGATCTCTGCCTGTGGGAAGGTAGAGTGAAACACCAAGTCGGCCATGAGGTCAACAGCCCTTTTCAGATGTTCTTGAAGGAAAACAGAATAGACCACCGTCTCCTCCTTGTTGGTATAGGCATCGAGGTCGGCCCCTACCTTCTCCATACGGTTCAGGATATGCCAAGCTTTGCGCTTCTCCGTACCCTTGAAGAGCATGTGCTCCACAAAATGCGCCATGCCTGGTTGGTCAGGACGCTCATCACGTGTACCAGCATTGATGGCGAAACCAGCATAAGAAACTTGTCCTTCAGTGGGTTGGAGGATAATCCGCAACCCATTTGAGAGGGTATATGTGTAGAACTTCTCTTGAGCGTTCATAGGTCATTACTTGTTTTCGGACTGCAAAAATACAACAAAACTTATTGTGATAAAGGGAAATTTTGCATTATCTTTGCAAATAGAACCATAATTCTGAAAAAAAATGATAGACAACATTAAAGATATTCTGAGAAAAGAGGCGGAAGCCATCCTAAACCTTCCTGTGACAGATGCTTTTGAGAAAGCAGTGGATCTGATTGTGGAGCATGTGCATCATCGTCATGGAAAATTGGTAACATCGGGCATGGGTAAGGCAGGACAGATAGCCATGAACATTGCCACCACCTTCTGCTCTACGGGTACCCCTGCGGTATTCCTTCATCCCAGTGAGGCACAGCATGGCGATCTGGGCATTCTTCAGGAAAACGACCTGCTGCTCTTCATATCCAATTCGGGCAAGACTCGTGAGATTGTGGAACTCACGCAACTGGCACATCGCCTGAATCCTGCGTTGAAATACATCGTCATCACGGGCAATCCTGATAGCCCTTTGGCAAAGGAAGCTAACGTCTGCCTGCCTACAGGCAATCCTCCAGAGGTTTGTCCGCTGGGCATGACACCTACCACCTCCACCACCATGATGACCGTCATAGGTGATATTTTGGTGGTAGAAACCATGAAGAAAATACAATTCACCATAGAAGACTACTCTAAGCGCCATCACGGTGGCTACCTTGGAGAAAAATCAAGAGAACAACTATGCGCAAAGTAATAGGTATCGGAGAGTCGGTGCTCGACATCATCTTCCGCAACGAACAGCCATCTGCTGCTGAACATGGGGGCTCTGTGTTCAACTCGTGTGTATCTATGGCAAGGCTGGGCATCCCTGTGACATTCATCAGTGAACTGGGTGCCGATCATGTGGGACGACATGCCTTGCAGTTTATGCAGGAGAATGGCATCTCTACAGATTATATAGAAGTATATCCCGATTATAAATCGGGTGTGAACTTGGCTTTCCTAAACGATGTGAGCGATGCTGAGTACAGCTTCTACAAGGACTTGCCCGAAAAGCGCCTCGACATAGATCTGCCTAAGGTGGAGAAAGATGACATCGTGATGATAGCCTCCTATTACAGCATCACCCCTGCTCTGCGTCACAAGCATGTAGAGCTGCTGGAAGCTGCTAAGAAGGCTGGCGCCATCGTCTACTACGATCCTAATTGTCGCATCGCGCACAAGGGGGAGTCGCTGAAACTCTCCGCCAATGTGTTGGAGAACTTAGAGTATGCCAGTATCGTGCGTGGCTCCAAGGAAGACTTTCAGGTGCTCTTCGACATGGAAGGAGCCGATAAGGTCTATCAAGGAAAAGTGGGATTCTATTGTCCCAACTTCATCTACACGCAGGGTGAGGAAACGATAGAACTGCGCACCCGAAATCTGTCGAAAAGCTACCAAGCCAACCCTATAGAGCCTGTCAGTACGGTAGGTGCAGGCGACAATTTCAGCGCTGGTCTTATCTATGGCTTGATCCGTGAGGGTATTGGGCTTGAGGATTTAGATACACTTGATGAGGCTCAGTGGGATTGCATCATCCACTATGGGCGCATGTTGGCCACAGAGGTATGCCTTAGCTACCATAATTCTATCTCACGGGAGTTTGCTGCTTCCTATAAACTCTGAGACGTATGAATGGCTTGGTTATCGGACTTCTCATCCCTTTCTTAGGCACAGTGCTGGGTTCTGCCTTCGTGTTCTTCATGAAGAAAGACATGCCTGTGCTCTTGCAGAAGGCATTGCTGGGCTTTGCCTCTGGTGTCATGGTGGCAGCTTCTGTGTGGTCGCTGCTTATCCCCAGCATTGAGATGTCTTCCGATGCAGGCAAGGGGGCAGTGGTTCCTGCCACTGTGGGCTTTCTGCTTGGCATGCTTTTCCTGCTTTTCATTGATTATATCACACCTCACCTTCACATAGGCGATGATCATCCCGAAGGTCCGCGCTCCAAGCTCTCTCGCACAGCGATGCTCTCTTTGGCAGTCACTATACATAATCTGCCTGAAGGCATGGCTGTGGGTGTGGTTTTGGCAGGTGCTCTTCAGAGCGATCTGGGTATTTCTACAGCAGGAGCCTTGGCGATGTCGCTTGGTATCGCCATCCAGAACATTCCCGAGGGCGCTATTATCTCGATGCCCATGCGTTCAGAAGGCAACAGTCGCCTACGTTCTTTCATGCTGGGTAGTCTCAGTGGCATTGTGGAACCTATAGGCGGACTCATCGTCATCCTCTTAGCTTCTGTCATGACACCCATCCTTCCCTACATGCTGGCCTTTGCTGCTGGTGCCATGATGTATGTAGTGGTGGAGGAACTGATTCCCGAAACCAGCGAGGGTGAGCACTCCAACCTTGGCACCATCGGCTTCGCCATTGGCTTCGCCCTCATGATGGTGCTTGATGTGGTGCTGGGGTAAAAGTTTACTGATTATGCTGTTATATAAGAAAATCACCTACTTCCAGTGGGGAATAGGTGATTGAAATATAATAAAGTGTTTGTAATAAATGTCGTAAACAAAAAACATTCCATCCACAAGTATTAACGTTGCAGATGGAATGTTGATATAGTCTCTACGACATGTGCAAAATTAAATGTCACTTCTGACACAACAAAGGTACGCTTTAATTCTGTGCCACAATCATGTTTTCCTGTTTATTTTCGCTCAAAACGAAAGATTTAACATTTCAGGGGCTTAATGAGGGTAAAAATCGCTTTGGATTTGTTGATGCCTATAAAGGATGGCAAAATAACACAGAAGAGTTAAATCTGTGTAAAAAATAAGGCATTAAACCAAGATTTGCAACTTAGAAGTTGCACAATTGGGAATTAAATCGTAATTTTGCAGCAGTTAAACGATAACTCCACATGGTATTTGAAAGAATCATTGACTCAATGCCTGCCGACAGTTCCTTGTGGACAATGGCGTTTTTGATTCAGATAGTTTTATATCATTAACTGAGGAGGACGAATTATGAAGTCAAGAGCAGTACAATTTTTGGAGGCTCACCAGTC
>CALAEY010000033.1 GCA_937891085.1 uncultured Prevotellaceae bacterium
CTCGCGAACGAAAGCCTTCACCACCCGGATGGCTCGCACGTTCTCCTGGACGCTGCGGTTGAGGGCATCGTAACGGACAAATACTTGCTGGAAGAGGCGTCGCACCCGCGAGATGATGCTCCACAAGGCAGTGCCCAGGAGCACCATCGCCACCACGAAGATAAGCGATAGGCGCGGATCGATGACCATACACATCACCACGGAGAGCACCAGCCGCAGCGGTGCCCGCACGGAGATACGCATAATCTGCTGGAAGGCTTGCTGGAGGCTCTGCACGTCCGTGGTCATGCGGGTTATCAGTCCGGAGGTGGAGAAGCGGTCGATATTGGCGAAGGAGAATTGCTGGATGCGGCGGTACATCGCGCTGCGCAGATTGGAGGCAAAGCCCGTCGAGGCATAGGCCGACGACCACCCGGCCGCCACGCCCAGCACCAGGGAGAGGAACGCCAGCAAGAGCATCCAGCCGCCATAGCGCCAGACGCTTGGCATGTCGCCACCCGTCAGCCCCTCGTCAATGAGTTTGGCCGTCACGTAGGGAATAAGTACATCGACCACCACCTCGGCACTCGTGAGCAGAGGCGTAGCCAGGGCGGCCCGGCGGTATCGTCCTATCTGATTGTACAGCGTGCGCAACATCTCTCCTTCTACTTTACGTGCTCTATTACTTGGGTTTGCGGGTGCAAATATAGCCAAAATATTTTATTCTGCAAGGGAAAAAGAAAAATATTTGCTGTAAAAGCATAAAGAAAGCGGGTATCTATCACAGACACCCGCCATTCTTAACTTTATATCACTAATACCTATTATACTAATCCTTGTGCCATCATAGCTTTGGCCACCTTCATGAAGCCTGCAACGTTAGCACCCTTCACATAGTTGATATAGCCATCAGGTTCTGTGCCATACTTCACACAGTCGCTATGGATGCTCTGCATAATCTGGAGCAACTTAGCGTCCACCTCTGCAGCTGTCCAGCTGAGGTGCTGAGCATTCTGGCTCATCTCAAGACCTGATACAGATACACCACCGGCGTTAGAAGCCTTACCTGGGCAATAGAGAATCTTAGCTGCCTGGAATGCCTCGATAGCCTCTGGAGTAGAAGGCATGTTAGCACCCTCTGATACAGCAATGATACCGTTGGCAAGCAATGTCTTGGCATCGTCACCATTCAGTTCATTCTGAGTAGCGCAAGGCGTAGCGATATCGGCCTTCTCGCCCCAAGGACGGGCACCAGCTACATACTTCACACCGGGATACTTCTCTGCATACTCACGGATACGTCCGCGGTAGAGGTTCTTCAGCTCCATGATGAAGTCGAGTTTCTCGCGATCGATACCATCTGGATCGTAAACATAACCATCAGAATCAGACATAGTCATCACGATACCACCCTCTTGCAGCACCTTCTCAGCTGTATATTGAGCCACGTTACCAGAACCAGAGATAAGCACCTTCTTACCCTTCAGGTCCATACCACGGGTCTTCAGCATCTCCTTCAGGAAGTAGATGTTACCATAACCTGTTGCCTCAGGGCGAATCAGAGAGCCACCAAACTCACGACCCTTACCAGTGAAAGTACCAGAGAAATCGCGCGTGAGCTTCTTATACATACCGAACATGAAACCTACCTCACGGCCACCTACGCCGATGTCACCAGCAGGAACGTCAAGTTCAGGACCGATGTGACGAGTCAGTTCCAGCATGAAAGCCTGACAGAAACGCATCACCTCAGCATTGCTCTTGCCACGTGGAGAGAAGTCAGAACCACCCTTAGCACCACCCATAGGCAGAGTGGTCAGTGAGTTCTTGAAAGTCTGCTCGAAAGCCAAGAACTTAAGGATAGACTGGTTAACTGAAGCATGGAAGCGCACACCACCCTTGTACGGGCCAATGGCGTTGTTGTGCTGGATGCGATATCCCATGTTGGTACGTACCTTACCCTGATCGTCAGTCCAAGTGACGCGGAAAGATACGATTCTGTCTGGAATGCAAAGTCTCTCGACGAGATTGGCTTTCTCAAACTCTGGATGTTTGTTGTACTCTTCTTCGATACTACCTAATACCTCAGAAACTGCTTGAATGTACTCGGGCTCGTTAGGGAAACGGCTCTTCAAATCTTCAATTACCTTAGATGCAATCATATTTATACTCTTTAAATGGTTGTTTATTCTAATCCTATTGATTTTATTATTTCGGTTGCAAAAATAAAGATAAAAATAGAATCTACAAACATTTTAGAAATAAAAATATTGAAAAAGTGACATTTTTCTTTTGTTTTGCACAAAAACTGCATAAAAATGTCAAAATTATTTCTTTTTCAGCGACTGATAGACAGGAATGAAGACAAAAGCACCAGAAAGTAAGATGGTAGTAATGGTGAGTCCGTCAATTCTCTCTGCATTGACGAGCACCATAAAACAGAGTGCCATCCATAATAGGATGATAAAAGTAATCTGAGTCTTAGAAAGTGGTCTTTTCATAGAATTTACACCTTATTATATATTATATTTTGATAAATTTTCAAAAAAACTATACAATCACACTTCAAATGTACGTCAAATCAGTGAAAATATTTATTTTTGTAGCTGGAAAAATGAAATAAAAACTGTTTTTGCATGCATAATATGCCCAGGTACGTCATTCTCACATTGCTCTTGGCGCTCGGACTCCCTCTGTTCGGGCAGAGCCAGTCGGCACAGCCTCGACGTGGAGAAGGCATAGGGACTTTCCTCATCAGACTGGGGAGGCCTGGGCAGGCATATTACAAAGAATTTCTGGAGCTTAACAAGCGTAAACTGAGGGGAAAAGAAGAACTGCTTCTGGGCGTAAGTTATCTGATACCAGATAAGAAGGGCCAGAAAACCAGCAATGCCACAACAGCCAAAGCATCCAGCACCCCTGCCAAAACAGAGACTTCTGCTGCCAGCAATACTTCAAATGGCGAATTCAATGAGCCCCTCTTCGGAACCAAACTGGCTAAAGGAAAGATAGAGAGCAACAAGCTGAAAGGGGCTTGTTTCTATGTGGTGAGTGGACATGGCGGACCTGATCCTGGGGCTATAGGACGTGTCAATAACCACGAGCTACATGAAGATGAGTATGCCTACGATGTGGCCCTGCGCTTAGCGCGTGACTTGATGCAAGAGGGGGCAGAGGTACGCATCATCATCCAAGATGCCAAAGACGGCATCAGAGATGACCAGTACCTAAGCAACAGCAAACGAGAGACTTGCATGGGCACTGCCATCCCACTGAACCAGACAGAACGACTGAAGCAGCGTTGCGACAAGATCAATGCGCTCTATGAAAAAGACAAGAAGCAATATAAATACTGCCGTGCCATCTTCATCCATGTAGATAGCCGCAATAAAGGCCAAGAGACGGACGTGTTCTTCTATCATGCCGATGGAAACCAAAGCGGACGCGCCTTGGCGAAAACCATGCAGCAGACATTCAAGGCAAAGTACCAGCAGTACCAGCCCGGACGTGGATTTGGAGGCTCAGTTGGTCCTCGCAGTCTCTATGTACTTAGGAATGCAACTCCCACCTCCCTGTTCGTAGAACTTGGGAACATCCAGAACTCACATGACCAGAAGCGCTTTGTGCTCAATTCCAACAGG
The DNA here is from genome assembly GCA_937891085.1 of uncultured Prevotellaceae bacterium. GTDB lineage: Bacteria > Bacteroidota > Bacteroidia > Bacteroidales > Bacteroidaceae > Bacteroides. The sequence continues at coordinate 3,621 of CALAEY010000033.1, forward strand.
CAGGCACTGGCCAATTGGCTCTTGGAAGGTTTCATTAAAGACTTCAATAATCAGAAACGCTGATGAGACCGTTGCTCTACATATTCACGCTCGCGCTTTTGATCTCTTGCCAATCGTCCCATGTCTCTGAAGAAGAACTGCTGCAAAGCATCAACAGCACCCCGATGATCTATACCGTGGAATGTGTGGCGCAAACCAGTGTAGTGGAACGTTCCAGCCGTTTCAATGGGTTGTTAGGACAACGCACGGCCATCATTCCTGTAGAAGCCAACATCAAAGCAGGCATCGACTTATCAAAACTCGACCATATCCGCATTGAAGATGGGAAGGCCTACATTACCCTACCCCAACCCACCATCGAGATAGAAAGCACAAAGGTGCTGAACGACCAAGTGGTGACATCCGTTTCTCCCCTGCGTTCCAACTTCACAGCCGATGAGCTTGCAGAACTTGCATCGAAAGGCCGTCAAGCCATAGAAAGCAAGCTCTATGAATACGACTTGATAAATCCAGCGCAGGAGCAAGCCGAAGCCATCGTGGCAGGCATCGTGCGAAAGCTGGGTTTGGAGCCTGTATTCGAGCGCAGGCGCATCTATGAGAATCCGGAACTGATTCGATTTATCAACCAACACTGATTCTCATGGCAGACAAACGTGAAAATAATCGAAATGAAAAGAAACGGATACTCCGATGGGGTATGGCAGCCGCTGTCATTATCGCTCTTTTCCTCTTCCTAAGGAGTCAGCGACAGCAAATCTCAGACCTCTTTGACTACCTTTTCAAGCCTCGCATGGAAGTGGGGCATATTCAGCTCTCCGACCTCTCAAAGACAGAGAAGATGAAAGTGCTTAGCATGTATAAGGAGGTCGTTGTGAGCCAATATCGCCAAGGGCTCAGTCTTTTCTATGGTCAAAGCACCGATGAGATTCATACCATCTATCCTGGACGCATCGACATTGGGTTCGACTTGACCAAATGCGATGAGCACTGGATAAGCACAGAGGGAGATACGGTCGTAGTGAACCTTCCGCCTGTTGAGATTCTCAACAAAGACAGTTGGTACATCGACGAGGCTAAGCGCCAAACGCCCATCGAAGAAGGCAACTGGACCTCAGCAGATTATACCAAGATGGCACGTAGGGCCAATGCCCTTATCAAACGCACTTGCGAACTGGAGGACTGCTATAAGCGAGCCGAGGCGCAAGGGTTCAAAGTGGTGGCAAACCTGCTTAGGGCCTTCGGATTCCAGAATATGAGAATCAATATCCAGACGCGTGAACAATACAAGCCTTACTACATCGAGGATAAGAATACAGCAAAGTATCAGAATCCCCATAAATTCTATACAGGCTTGGACGGAAGTACCTTCATTCGCTTCAACAACAATGCACAGCTGAAATATCAAGGCGACTTCAATGACGAGGAATTGCTGGCTTTCATCGACTTATTCAATCAATATACGATAGACCAGCCATTGCGCCGATGGAACATCAATAAGCAGGGAAGCAAACTGACGATCGGTATCACTACTGCCAACCTCACTCAGGCCAATACTATTCTCCCAGGAACAGAGCAATCGACGCTCATGCGCATCAAGAGCGGGGCTTCCATGATCTGTCCGAAGACCAGCATCACCATCTCCCTGCTCGACAGAGGAGGCAAAACGATAAGAGACTACAACTACTAAAAAAGCCTCCCAAATGGGAAGCTTTCTTAGTGATGCTCAAGGACGCCCACAACGCTGAGCAAAAATGCCCACTGTTATGAACATTTATTTTCATAGTTAGGAAAAATTACTCAGCACTCTCCGTCGTTTCTTCTGTTGGCTCTTCGAAATCAGTTTCTCCGCATTCGGTCAGAAGATTGTACCACTGAATCAGTTTGCGGATATCAGAAGGATGCACTCTGTCGCGATCGAAGTTAGGAAGCACCTCCTGCATGAAAGCCTTCAGCTCCTCATTGCTGGCCTTCTTCACATCCAAATCCACCAAAGCCCCATTCTGCTTAGTCTGGACAGACTTTAATACCTGACGCAAAGGCACATCCTCCTCATCGGTAAACATGGCGATATCACCAAGAGAGATGATCTTCTCGTTGCCATAAGCAGGCATACGACGCTTATCTTTCAGTGACTCAACGATAATCATATTTTTTCCCTGAGAAACAAGTCGGAACAAGCCTGACTTGCCAGAGATGGCTAAAATCATATTCAGCATAGTGTTCTAATATTAAATTTGTAATCCTTTTTCAAAACGGGGTCAAAGATAGGCATTATTTTTGGAATAGCGAAGTAATAATTTCAGAAAGCTGCGGAATTAGCAGTCGGTCATCCTCGTTGTACACTACAAAATCGGCTCTTTTCACCTTTTCTGCATCATCCATCTGCCGCTTGACGCGTTCCTCTACCACCTCACGGCTCACTCCATCACGTTGCATTGTGCGCTTGATGCGTGTTTCCAAGGAGGCAGAAACCACGAGGACTGCCTCTACCACATCATCGAACTTGGCTTCATAGAGTATGGCCGACTCTATAGCACACAATTTAAAGCCAGCTTCTTCCTGCCTTCTCGCCCACTGCAAGAAATCACGCTTTACAGCAGGATGGATGATAGCATTGGCTTTTGCGACATTCTCTGCAGAGCTGAAAACGCATGAGGCGAAGTAAGATTTATTCAGGCTTCCATCTGCCAAGTAGACAGAAGGGCCAACCCAATCTATCAACTGCCTGCGAATCTCAGAATCTTCCACCGTAAGCCGCTTTGACTCTGTATCTGAGTCATACACAGGCACATCCATGAGGCGCAGGAGTCTGGAAACCACACTCTTACCGCTTCCTATACCACCAGTGACACCCAGCCTAATCATTGCCGTCGTCCTCCGTATGCTCTATCAGGAAATCTACCTGCGTAGGATTGAAACGCACATTGGAGACGCCCTTTGGAGTGTTGCGCAGGCGCACGGTGTATTTCTGATTTCCCAATTTCAGCAGGTCTTCATAAGAAACGAAGATATGAAAGTCTTCCGCATTCAGCTCATTGAATTGGCTCAAACCACACTGAAACGTGATGGAAACCTTCGAAGGGAATGAACGCAGTTGCTTATCTGGTGGGAAATTGATGCCATGCAGCTCCACTTCAACGGTTTTCTCCGTATACATATCAACGGATAACGTAAGCGTAGAAGTTTCTGGTACCAGCTTCACTCCTCGATCTGCACGCAAACGAACCTCTTTACGCAGGGTATCGTCTATGCCCGTAAACTCGGCAGGTTCCATATAAGCCGCCCTAATAGTATCAAGCACAGCCAATGGGGCATAGACCTTGACAGAATCAGGCGTGAATAACGTATCAGAAAGGTAGTGACGGGATCCCGCAGAAGCCAAACCCTGAAAGCGCACTGGCACCATCTTGGATTGACCAGTGGAGTAGAAATACTCCAGCGTATCTGGATTCACAGAAATCACTTGCGTAGAAGAGCTCAGTTGCCCACTGATGGCGCGTGAAAATGCCGATACAGGAATCTGCACATGGCTACCCTCGCCCGTCATGAAATCTATATTCAGCGGTGTGAATACCTTTCCCATTCTGTAATTGAAGAGCAAAGTACCCTTGTCGCGTACATGCACCTTGACAGAACTGACAGGCTCGGAAGTGACCACTACATTCTCTGGCACACTCTTCAGTCGCACAGGGATGGTGATATCCGTTTCATATTCATTATCCAATGTCTGAATAAGCCAGAAACTCGCTGCCACGAAGAGAAAGAACAGAAAAAGAAAGAACTCCCTGCTCTGCCTACTGAGCAGGAAGTCCTTTAGGTCACGAGATGCCTTCAGATAGGCATGCTTTATTTCCCTTCTGTCTGGCATAAGATTCTCCTTATTATTTTACTGCCTGAGTGGCATTGGCATCAGAGGCATCGGCGAAGATGGAATTCTTGTCTACGCGAATACGCACATTGCGATCGATCTCAAGAATCACATCATTGTCGTTGATTTCCTTGATAGTGCCATGAATACCACCTGCAGTAACAACAGACTGGTTGACTTGCAGTTGCTTACGGAAATTATTGATTTCCTTCTGCTTCTTATTCTGAGGGCGAATCATGAAGAAATACATGATGGCAAACATAGCTATCAGCATGATCCACATCATGGCTCCATTATCAGCTGCCATAGGGGCTTGCAACATTACTAAATTGATAAGTGTCATAATAGTTGATTTTATAGTTTATGATTAGAAATTCTTTAACAGTTTCCCTTGATTTTGAAGCATCTGGATCACACCGTCAAGCGTGCCATTGACAAACGCCCCACTCTTATGCGTACTGTAATGCTTGGCCAGTTCCACATACTCATTCATAGTCACAGTAAGAGGGATATTCGGGAAGCTAAGCATCTCTGCCATAGCCACCTGCATGATGATGATATCCATCAGAGCCAGACGTTCCATATCCCAGTTGCGGATATTGCCCTCTATCGCAGCGCGGTACTCCTCACCGTTCAAGATAGCACGACGGAACAAGCGGATGGCAAATTCCCTATCCTCATCATCCTTATACTCTGGAAGCAAAGGCTGATCAGCCCCACTGGCTTCTTCAAAGCGTTTGATGGTCTTCAGCACAAACGTATCTACTACCGCCTTGTCATCGTTCCAGTAAAGGCTCTGCTCTTCCAGCATGCCGTCTATTTCCTCATTATCCATGACGAAGTGCTTGTAGAGCTTGCGCCACAATTCACGATCAGCCTCGTATGTCTTGTTACCCGCATTCAGATACTCCAAGAAGATTTCGCTGTCCAAAATCTGGTCGAAGAGTGTCTTCACCACCAAACTATCGTTATCCCACGTACGCTTCTGGTTTGACACGTAATCCAAGAGCTGCTTGTTTACTTCCAACTGGCAGATAAACTTATTCTCCACCAACGCCTTGAGCTTTCCCTTAGTCTGCTCGTCAAGTTGTAATCGTGTATCGAGTTTCCTCTGCGCATAATTGGAAATCGCCACCATGAACATCAGAAGATAGTTATAAAGATCATAGGCTTTAGAGAGACTGAACAGCAACTCTTTTTCAGCAGCATCCAGGTTCTTGCTACCGTTTTGGTAATAGGCATATACGATTTGTATAATCTTAATACGAATAAGAACGCGGTTAATCATATCATAGTTGTTATTGTTTCGAGTGCAAAAATAGCTATTTTTACGGATTTAATTAGCATACAAACGCTTTTTTTTAGCTTTTGGAAGAATTAAAGCACGATTTTATTGACATATTCAAAAAAAATCATCAAATTTGGCAATTGAAAATAAAAAGCACTATTATGGAAGAGCCCAAAAAGAGAAACTTTGATGATGGAAATGACAAGGACATCGTCTATTCACAAGCTATTAAGGCAGGAAAGCGTATCTATTACCTTGATGTGAAGCGAAGCAAGAAAAATGAACTGTTCTTAGCCATCACAGAGAGTAAGAAAATCGTAAGCGGAGAAGGAGAAAACGCACAGTATTCTTTTGAGAAGCATAAAATATTCCTATACAAAGAAGACTTTGAGAAATTCTCTGATGCCCTCAAAGATGTCTTGGGCTATATCTATCAGCGTCAGGCTCCTGTGACCAACGAAGGGACCGGTTTGGAAGGTGAAGAAGCCAAAAACGACACTTCATTGGGGGATGAGATAAAGATAGATATCGATTTTTAGCAAAATATCATTGCGGATTAAAAAAAAAGCAGTACTTTTGCACCGCTTTTTCTATACACCCTTGCAAATAGCACTCCCAGAAAGAGACTATATTGCAAATGTGCGATGGTGAATTAAGCAAAACAACTTAATTTTAGAGTAACACAAAAATTTAAAAGAAATGAGAACATTTGAATTACAAGGAGCTACAAGAACTATCGCTGAGCGTTCTTCAGAGCAGGCAAGAGCCTTAAAGGCACTTCGCAAAAACAACGGTGTACCATGCGTACTTTACGGAGGCAAGGAAAACATTAACTTCTGCGTGAAGAGTGACGATCTGCGAAAGTTGGTTTACACCCCACACATCTACGTGGTTAACCTGACTATCGACGGCGTGGCTCACACTGCTATCATGAAGGAACTCCAGTTCCACCCAGTGAAGGACACTATCCTGCACATTGATTTCCTGGAGATCGACGACCAGAATCCTATCGTTATGGAAGTGCCTGTTAAACTGCAGGGCTTGGCAGAAGGTGTGAAGGCTGGTGGTAAGCTGCAGCAGCAGATGCGTAAGCTGAAAGTGAAGGCTCTATATACCAATATTCCAGAGGTACTGAACGTTGACGTGACTTCTTTAGGCCTGGGCAAGTCTACAAAGGTAGCCGACCTGAGCTTTGAGGGGCTGGAGCTGATCAATCCAAAGTCTGCCGTTGTTTGCATGGTGAAGGCTACTCGTGCTGCCATGAATGCCGCTGCCAATCAGTAAACATTCGTAGCAAACGAATAGAGATACAGTTATAGAGAATGCGGATGCCGCACAGTGCCGATGTTGAATCAGCGATGTTGCGTCATCCGCTTTTTTATTGAAATACATTCAGAATGAAATACTTAATCGTTGGTTTGGGAAATATAGGTCCCGACTATCATGAAACGCGCCACAACTCTGGCTTCATGGTGGTGGACAGACTTGCAGCTGCTGCAGGGCTGACATGGGACGACCGTCGCTATGGCTTTGTCACCACGCTCAGCGTGAAAGGCCAGCAGCTGGTCTTACTCAAACCTTCTACTTTCATGAACCTCAGCGGTAATGCCGTGAGGTATTGGATGCAAAAGGAGAACATCCCTCTGGAACGTGTGTTGGTAATAGTGGATGACCTTGCCCTGCCTACAGGCACTCTGCGCCTAAAACCAAAAGGAAGTGACGGCGGGCACAACGGGCTCAGGAACATTGCCGATGTTCTTGGCACACAAGATTTTGCAAGGTTAAGATTTGGAATAGGCAATGAGTTCCCACGTGGAGGACAAGTGGACTATGTACTCAGTGGCTTCACTGATGAGGAATGGGAAATCCTACCAGAACGACTGGACAAGGCTGGAGAGATCGTCAAGAGCTTCTGCTTAGCAGGCATTGCCATCACAATGAACCAGTATAATAAGAAGAATTAGAGTTTAGAGTTTAGAGGAAATTATGGAAGCAAGGTTGGACAAATGGTTGTGGGCAGTGCGTATTTTCAAGACACGCTCTATCGCTGCCGATGCCTGTAAGAAGGGGCGTGTAAGCCTGAACGGCACGCAGGTGAAAGCGTCTCATTCGGTAAAGGTCAACGATGTGGTGCAAGTGCGCAAACCCCCTATCACCTATTCCTTTAAGGTGCTGCAAGCTATCGAAAAGCGCGTAGGGGCCAAGTTGGTGCCTCAGATGATGGAGAACGTCACTACACCAGACCAGCTTGAATTGCTGGAGATGAGCAAAATCAGTGGTTTTGTGGACAGAGCTAAAGGTACGGGACGACCAACCAAAAAGGATCGCCGTGAGCTGGATGAATTCACAGCACCAGAATACATGGATGACTTCGACTTCGATTTCGACTTTGATGGAGAAGATTAAACCTTATCTGTAATAAATGAAAAACATAGAGTAAGATGGCAGATCAGATCATTAAATGGGGTATCATTGGTTGCGGAGAAGTGACCAAGTATAAGAGCGGGCCTGCTTTCAGGAAAGTGAATAACTCTGAAGTGGTGGCTGTGATGAGCAGGGAACTGTCTAAAGCAGAAGCCTATGCCAAAGAGCGTGGCATTGCCAAATGGTATGATGATGCGCAATCATTGGTAGACGATCCTGAGGTGAATGCCGTGTACATCGCCACTCCCCCATCCTCTCATGCCACATACGCCATCATGTCTATGAAATCGGGCAAGCCATGCTACATCGAAAAGCCTATGGCTGGAAGTTATGAGGAATGCTGCAGAATCAACCGCATCTCCAGTGAGACAGGCGTGCCTTGTTTCGTGGCTTATTACAGACGTTATCTACCCTATTTCCAGAAGGTAAAGCAGTTGATAGATGAAGGTGCCATCGGGAAAATAATCAATCTCCAACTTCGATTTGCCGTGCCTCCACGCGACCTGGATTACAATAAGGAGCACCTGCCTTGGCGCTTACAGCCAGACATCGCAGGCGGTGGTTATTTCTATGACTTGGCTCCACACCAAATCGATATGATTCAGAACATTTTCGGCATCATTCTGGATGTATCTGGCTATAAGAGCAACAGAGCACACCTCTACAAAGTAGAAGATACTCTGAGTGCTTGTTTCCGTTTTGAAAGTGGCGTAGTGGGCAGTGCCTCATGGTGCTTTGTTGCACACGATTCTGCACGTGACGACCGCATCGAAGTTATAGGCGACAAAGGCATGATCTGCTTCTCTGTCTATAGTTATGACCCTATAGAACTACACACCGAAAAGGGACGGATCGAAATACCCGTAGAGAACCCTACCTATGTGCAACAGCCTATGATTCAGCGCGTGGTAGACCACCTGTTGGGGAAGGCCGAATGTTCTTGCAACGGAGAGTCAGCCACCCTTACCAACTGGGTGATGGACAAAATCTTAGGAAAGATTTAAGAGCCTTCCTACATCGCTACGCTCACCTACAATCCACATCACATCGCCCACATTGAACGGCTCACGCACATTGGGGGCGTGTAAACTTTCATCTCCGCGCTCCACACCGGCAATGAGGCAGTGGTACTTGTCGCGTATGCCTGTTTCTGGAGGTGTAAGACCTTGGAAAGGAGAGCCTTCTACTATCTCAAACTGACGCAAGATCATCTCGCTCTGCTCTATTACATCAGCATCCACTGTATCGGAAGCCTTAGCCAGCTCTTCTCCGAAAGTAACTAGTTCATCATCAGTACCCAGAACGGTGATTCTGTCGAAAGGATAAAGCTGCGTATCTGCTTTAGGGATATTGATACGTCGATTGCCACGTAAAATAGACACTACCTGCACCCCATATTTCTTACCGAAGTTAAGTTCTGCAAGTGAAGATCCTGCCCATGTAGTCTCCCCAGGCAATTCATAGTCGGTAAGGTGTAAATCCTTTGAAAGCAGACGACCGGCATACTCTGGTTTCTTTTCTCCCCTGTACTCAGCCTGCACTTCACGTGAGCGAAGATTCTTGATGAAAGTCTGCTCTATCATGATACTTTGTCGTTTCAAACTGCGCGAATAAATCATGGCTGCGATGATAATCAATATAATCACAACCAGCAAACCGAAAGAAAGATGCAGCAGTTCTGTGAACACCGTCATAAGAAAAGCACCAGCAATAAGCACTCTTATGACTATGGTAGCCATCAAAGGCAGACGGTTGGCTCGTTCATGCCAAAGAGTCTTGAACTCCTCTGAATGATTCTTTTTAATCATGATAGAGCGTAAGAATGGTGCCAACATCAACACGGTAAACGCTAACATGAGCAGATTGGCCCAAGGAGCTGGTATCCACTGCTTGCATAGAGGAGTAAGAAAACGCAAGGAGATGATGACGATGGCAATACAGATAATGGAATAAACCACAGTGTTACGCACCAAAGCCATGATAAGGTTGCGCCATACACTCTCCTGATTGGCTGTGCGAGTGCCATGCGTATATCTGTCGAGTAACGAGCGCCAACGGGCTGGGAGGTGTGCCTCCGCAAAATTGGAAGCAGGTTCTGCCAGACGTATCATATAAGGCGTAAGGAAGGTTGTGATGACCGATACCGCCACTACAATCGGATACAAGAAATCACTCGTCACACCTAATGATACGCCTAAAGAGGCAATGATAAACGCAAATTCACCTATTTGTGTCAGGCTGAAGCCACACTGCATGGCTGTCTTTAACGACTGACCTGAGAGCAACACACCCAAGGTTCCGAATGTAGCCTGCCCGATAATCACCGTCAATGTAATCACCAAAATAGGCAACGCATAAGCTACAATCATGTTTGGATCTACCATCATGCCCACAGAAACGAAGAAGATGGCACCGAAAAGGTCCTTCACGGGCTTCACCAATCGGTCGATATGCTCCGCCTCTACCGTCTCTGCCAAGATAGAACCCATCATGAAGGCACCAAAGGCAGGAGAAAAACCTGCCATAGCAGCCATGACCACCATGAGGAAGCAAAGGCCCAAAGAAACGATCAACATGGTCTCATCGCCCATCAGCTTACGCGTTTTACGAAGTACCAAAGGAATCAAATAGATACCCACCACAAACCAAAGGATCAAGAAGAACACCAGCTTTCCGATGCTCCAGAGCATCTCCGTACCTTCGAAATTACTGCTCACAGCCATGGTAGACAGCATCACCATAAGTACGATGGCCAAAACATCTTCCAAAATCAGGATGCTAAGCACCAAACCTGTGAATTGCATCTTGCGAATGCCCAAGTCATCGAATGCCTTGTAGATAATGGTCGTAGAAGACATGGCTATCATACCGCCAAGGAAGATGCAGTCCATACGACTCCATCCGAAGAGAGAGCCGACGGTGATTCCCATGAATATCATACAGAAGATGATTGTCAGTGCAGCAATTACAGCAGAGCCGCCCACCTTCATGATTTTCTTGAAGCTGAACTCCAATCCTAAGGCAAACAGAAGAAAGATCACGCCTATGTCAGCCCAAGTGTGAACACTCTGAGTATCAACCACAGACGGAAGGAAACCCAGATGCGGACTGGCCATGAAACCAGCTACTATATAACCTAAGACCAGAGGCTGCTTCAGCCTTTTGAAAAGCAAGGTCATCAGCCCTGCATAAACCAATATAACAGCCAAGTCGGCAATTAAGGGAGCTAATTCTGACATAATCGTATCTTTATTTTCGAGCAAAAGTAAAACAAACATCGGTAAAATTCAAATATTTCGCCCCCATTTTTATTCATATTTTTTGCCGAAAATTAAAGAGAATTTAGTAACTTTGCAGTGATTTATTATCGCATTCATTATAAACGTTTAATTAACATATCAAAACAATGAAAATTTCACACATTGAGCATCTGGGCATCGCATGTCCAAGCATTGAGAAGGCTCTGCCTTTCTTCGAGAATGTTTTAGGTCTGAAGTGCTACAACGTAGAAGTCGTAGAAGATCAGAAAGTAAAGACAGCTTTCCTGAAAGTTGGTGAGGTAAAGTTGGAACTTTTGGAGCCCACAAGCCCTGACAGCACCATAGCTAAGTTCATCGAGAAGAACGGTGGCCGTGGTGGTATGCATCACTTGGCATTCTGCATCGAGGATGGTGTTGCTAACGCATTGTCAGAGGCAGAAGGTCTGGGTATCGCCCTGATAGACAAGGCTCCTCGCAAGGGTGCCGAGGGTCTGAACATCGCATTCCTGCATCCAAAATCAACTGCAGCTGTGCTGACAGAGCTTTGCGAGAATCCTAATAAATAATCAAAAATCATTATAAGTACACAATGAGTAATCAAGTTGAAAAGATTAAAGAGCTTATTGAGCTTCGTGCCAAGGCTCGTTTAGGCGGTGGCGAAAAGGCTATCGAGAAGCAGCATGCTAAAGGTAAGTACACTGCTCGTGAGCGCATCACTATGCTGCTCGACGAAGGCAGCTTCGAGGAAATCGATATGTTTGTGGAGCATCGTTGCACCAACTTCGGTCAGGATAAGAAGCACATCCTGGGCGATGGTGTGGTGACTGGTTGCGGTACAATCGACGGTCGTCTGGTTTATGTGTTTGCACAAGACTTCACCGTATTTGGCGGTTCTCTTTCTGAGACTATGGCACAGAAGATCTGCAAGGTGATGGATCTGGCTATGCGCATGGGTGCTCCTTGCATCGGCATCAATGACTCTGGTGGTGCTCGTATCCAGGAAGCAGTGAATGCATTGGCTGGCTATTCTGAGATTTTCCAGCGCAACATTCTGGCATCTGGTGTGGTTCCTCAGATCTCTGGTATCTTTGGCCCTTGCGCCGGTGGTGCTGTTTATTCTCCTGCACTGACCGACTTCACCATCATGATGGAAGGTACTTCTTACATGTTCCTGACTGGTCCTAAGGTGGTAAAGACCGTGACTGGCGAGGATGTAAACGAGGAGAATCTGGGTGGTGCCAGCGTACACTCTACCAAGAGTGGTGTGACCCACTTCACCGCTGCTACTGAGGAAGAAGCTCTGGCATTGATTCGCAAGCTCATCAGCTATATTCCACAGAACAACATGGAAGAGCCTCCTTACAAGCCAACTGACGATCCTATCGACCGTCTGGAGGACTCTCTGAATGAAATTATCCCTGACAATCCTAACCAGGCATACGATATGTATGAGGTCATCAGCGCCATCATCGACAACGGTGAGTTCCTGGAGGTACACAAGGACTATGCAAAGAACATTATCGTAGGTTTCGCCCGCATGAACGGTATCAGCGTAGGTGTGGTAGCTAACCAGCCTAAGGCTATGGCAGGTGTGCTGGATTGCAACGCATCTCGTAAGGCAGCCCGTTTCGTTCGTTTCTGCGATGCTTTCAATATTCCATTGGTAACATTGGTTGACGTTCCTGGATTCTTGCCAGGTACTGGTCAGGAGTACAACGGTGTGATCCTGCATGGTGCTAAGTTGCTCTACGCTTATGGAGAAGCTACAGTGCCTAAGGTAACTGTTACCCTGCGTAAGTCATACGGTGGTTCACACATCGTGATGAGCTGCAAGCAGCTGCGTGGTGACATCAACTATGCATGGCCAACCGCTGAGATCGCCGTGATGGGTGCCTCTGGTGCTGTGGCAGTGCTCTTCGCCAAGGAAGCCAAGGAGAAAGAAGATCCTAAGGCATTCATGGCTGAGAAGGAAGCCGAGTATCAGAAGCTGTTCGCTAACCCATACAATGCAGCAAGATATGGCTACATTGATGACGTTATCGAGCCTCGTAACACTCGTTTCCGCATCATCCGCGCATTACAGCAACTGAGAACCAAGCGTCAGGAGAATCCTGCTAAGAAGCACGGTAATATTCCATTGTAATTTTTAAAAGAAAGTCATTTATGAAGAAAATTAATCTTGGAATAATTCTTTCACTCGCACTGGTGCTCAGCCTTTCATCTTGCCGCCAGCTTTCTACCAGCAGCAAGGTGCTCATCAATGAAGTGATGATGGACAACCAGACCAACGCCACCGATGAGTATGGCGCACACAGCGCATGGATTGAATTGTTCGTGAAATATTATGGACCTATCGACGTGGCTGGCTACGAGATTGAGGTAGAACCTAAGGGTGAGCCTGCCGTAAGATACATCATTCCGAAGGGTGACGTTATCACGAAGGTTCAGCCTCGCCAGCACATCGTGTTCTGGGCCGACGGCCAGCCTAACCGTGGTACACTGCACACCAACTTCTCACTGAATCCAGAAAAGTACACTACCATCCGTCTGTACAACTCCAACAAGGACCTCATTGACCAAGTGGAGATTCAGGGCGGTACGCTGAAGGCTGACCAGGCTTATGGTCGTATCGACCCTAATGCTACTGAACTGGGCGCAGAGAACTGGGAGGTAAAAGACAGCTCTGATGGCAATCCTAACACGTATGTGACTCCAGGTTCTGCCAACCGTGTGCTGGATCAGAATGCCAAGCAGGAAAACTTCGCAAGACAAGACCCTACAGGTATTGGTATGGCTCTGACCGCTATGACCGTGGTGTTCTCATGCTTGCTGCTGCTGTTCGTAGCCTTCAAGCTCGTGGGCAAGTTCTCTATCCGCATGGCTCAGCGCAACGCTATCGCAGCCAAGGGGGGCAATCCTGACACTGCCGACATGAAGGCAGCTACAAAGAAGGAAAACCAGACTCCAGGCGAAGTGTTTGCAGCTATTGCCATGGCTCTGCACGAGGAGATGGAAGATGTACATGATGTAGAGGAAATGGTCATTACCATGAATATGGAAGACCAGCAGCCTGCTGCTTCTCCTTGGGGCTCTAAGTCTCTGATGATGCGTCATACACCTATTAGAAGAAGATAAATACATAATTTTTTAGAACAATGAAAGAATATAAATATACTATCAACGGCAACAAATATACTGTAACCGTTGGCGATATTGAAGACAACAAAGCTCACGTAGAAGTGAACGGAACTCCCTACACTGTGGAGATGGAGAAGGCTCCTGCTCCAAAGAAGGTGATTCGCCCTGTAGTAGCTGCCGCTGCAGCTAAGTCTGCCCCTGCCCCAACTACCAAGGTTGAGAAGCCAGCTGCAAAGAGCGGTGGTAAGAATGCCATCAAGTCTCCGCTGCCAGGCGTTATCCTTCAGATCAAGGTGAACGTAGGCGACGAGGTGAAGCGCGGACAGGTGCTGATGATTCTCGAGGCCATGAAGATGGAGAACAACATTCCATCCGATCGTGACGGAAAGGTTGTGGCTATTAATGTAAGCAAGGGCGACTCAGTCCTTGAGGGTACTGACCTTATTGTAATTGAGTAAGATTATGGGTGAATTTTTTAGTTTCTTAGGAAATAACCTGCTCGATTTCTGGAACTACACTGGTTATGCTAATGCTACAGCCGGTCACTTCGCCATGATCGTGGTAGGTTTGATCTTCATCTATCTGGCCGTGACCAAGGAGTTCGAGCCTATGTTGCTCGTGCCAATTGGCTTCGGTATCTTGGTAGGTAACATCCCATTCAACCTCGATGCAGGTTTGAAGGTGGGTATCTATGAAGACAACTCTGTGTTTAATATTCTGTATAGCGGTGTGACCAATGGTTGGTATCCGCCACTCATCTTCCTCGGCATTGGTGCCATGACGGACTTCTCCGCCTTGATTTCCAATCCGAAGCTGATCGTGATTGGTGCTGCTGCTCAGTTTGGTATCTTCGGTGCCTACATGCTGGCATTGCTGCTGGGCTTCACTCCTCAGCAGGCAGGTGCTATCGGTATCATCGGTGGTGCTGACGGTCCTACGGCTATCTTCCTTTCTTCTAAGCTGGCACCAAACTTGATGGGTGCTATCGCTGTGGCTGCTTATTCTTACATGGCACTGGTGCCTGTGATCCAGCCTCCTATCATGCGACTGCTCACCACCAAGAAGGAGCGTGTGATCCGCATGCGTCCTCCACGTGCCGTGTCTAAGACAGAGAAGGTGATCTTCCCTATCGTGGGTCTGTTGCTGACTGCATTCTTGGTTCCTTCTGGTCTGCCACTGCTGGGTACCCTGTTCTTTGGTAACTTGCTGAAGGAAAGTGGTGTGACTCGTCGTCTGGCTGAGACTGCTCGTAACCAGCTCATTGATGTGATTACCATTCTGCTTGGTTTCACCGTGGGTGCTTCTACTCAGGCATCTGAGTTCATCACCGTGAACTCTCTGCTCATCTTCGCTCTGGGTGCTTTGTCATTCGTGATCGCTACCGCTTCTGGTGTGCTGTTCGTGAAGTTGTTCAACCTCATCCTGCCGAAGAACAACCAGATCAACCCATTGATTGGTAATGCTGGTGTATCTGCAGTGCCTGATGCAGCACGTATCTCACAGAACGTTGGTCTGGAGTACGATCCATCCAACTACCTGCTGATGCATGCTATGGGTCCTAACGTAGCTGGTGTGATTGGTTCTGCTGTAGCTGCCGGTGTGCTGCTCGGCTTCCTGATCTAATAGAACGTTTGCATACGTATATATATTAAAAAGGTGGAGAAAGGTTTCTTTCTCCACCTTTTTTTATTACCTTTAGTGCCGGAAACATTAAACATTAAACATTAAACATTAAACATTAATATCATACAATGAAAAAGGCACTATCATTCCTGGGAGCATTGATGCTCTCTTTTGGCAGTCATGCTGTCAATGTGAATAAAATCGACCCACCTTTCTGGTATGTGGGTATGCAAGACCATGAGCTACAACTGATGGTTTATGGTGACGACATAGCCAATGCACAAGTCTCTGTAGACTACCCTGGAGTTTCTCTGAGCAGCACTGTACGTTTGGAAAGCAATAACTACCTGCTGGTTTACCTGACACTGAACGAAGATACCAAGCCTGGCAAGATGCCTATCACCTTCACGCAAGGGAAAAAGAAGTTCACTCAAGACTATGAGCTGAAAGCCCGTGCCAAAAAGGGTTCTGAACACTATGGCTTTGATGCCAGCGATGTGCTCTACCTACTGATGCCCGATCGCTTTGCCAATGGCAACCCTGAGAACGACCTGATTTCTGGCCTCTCTCCCTACAAAGTGGATCGCACAGAACCGAGCAGTCGTCATGGAGGCGACCTGAAGGGTATCCAAGACCACCTAGATTACTTCACTGATTTGGGTATCACCGCTTTGTGGTTCACACCTGTACTGGAGAACAGTATGGAAGGTGGCTCTTACCATGGCTATGCTACCACAGACTATTATAAAGTTGACCCTCGTTTTGGCACCAATGAGGAATATGCAGAACTCATCAAGCAGGCGCACCGAAAGGGCATCAAGGTGGTGATGGACATGATCTTCAACCACTGTGGCTCTGAACACCAGTGGATCAAGGATATGCCAAGCAAGGATTGGTTCAACCACTCCGACTATAAGGAAAACTATGTGCAGACCAGCTATGAGCTCACTTCACACGTTGATCCTTATACCTCGAAGCGTGACTTCGACTATATGGCCAATGGTTGGTTCGTGCCTACCATGCCAGACCTCAACCAGCAGAATCCACACGTGATTCGCTACTTGCAGCAGAGCAGCATGTGGTGGGTAGAATATGCCGACATAGACGGAATACGTATGGACACCTATCCATACGCAGACTATGACGCCATGAGCGGTTGGATGAAAGCCATCAACACGGAGTACCCTAACTTCAACGTTGTGGGTGAGTCATGGAATATAGAACCAGCTTACACAGCATGGTGGCAAATGGACAGCAAGCTCTCTGCTCCACGCAACAGCTACCTGAAAACGGTGATGGACTTCAGCTTCTGGGATAAGATCAATCAAGCTAAGAGAGACGTACAAGGCAATGGCGGACTGCATCGCATCTACAACAACTTTGTGTACGATTTCCTCTACCCTAACCCATCTTCTGTGCTTACTTTCATTGAGAATCATGACACAGATCGTTTCTTGGAGGAAGGTCAGGATCTGCCTACACTGAAGCAAGCTGTCACACTCCTGCTCACCACCCGTCGCATCCCACAGCTTTATTATGGCACAGAGGTGATGCTCAATGGTGTAAAAGCAATCACAGACGGCTATGTACGCAAGGACTTCCCTGGCGGATGGCAGGGTGATACCCAGAACGCCTTCACGGCTGCTGGTCGCACAGCCATTCAAAATGAATGCTACAACTTCTATAAGACTCTGCTTCACTGGCGTAAGGGTAATGAGGTCATCAGCAAGGGTGGCATGGTACACTTCCAAGTGCAGCAGGGCGTCTATGCCTATGCCCGCCAATACCAAGGCAAGACTGTATTTGTGATGCTCAATGGTACCAATCACGAAGTTGACCTTCCTTTGAATACCTATGCAGAGATTCTGACTGGCATACAGAGTGGCAAGGACATTCTTACGGGTCGCACCATCCAGTTTGAACAGACCCTGAAGATGGCTGCCCGTGAATCGCTTGTCATCGAGCTATGATTTGAGTGACAAGCACCAACTAAAAGCCCCGACTCCATGAGCCGGGGCTTTCTGTTTCTAAGCAATCAGAGGATTACTGAGCCAGCTTATTGTCTGAACCCAGCACGTCAGTGATCTTATGCTTGTACAGCTCTACCATCAAGTCGCGAGCAGGACCGCAGTACTTACGTGGGTCGAACTCACCTGGCTTCTCTGCAAATACCTTGCGAACTGCAGCGGTGAATGCCAAACGAGAGTCAGAGTCGATGTTGATCTTGCAAACTGCACTAGCAGCAGCCTTACGCAGCTGCTCCTCTGGGATACCTACTGCATCTGGCAACTTACCACCGTTGGCGTTGATGATGTCAACATACTCCTGAGGAACAGAAGAAGAACCGTGAAGCACGATTGGGAAACCTGGGAGCTGCTCCATGATAGCGTCGAGCACATCGAATGCCAATGGAGGAGGAACCAGACGACCAGTCTTCGGGTCACGTGTGCACTGCTCTGGTTTGAACTTGTAAGCACCATGAGAAGTACCGATAGAGATAGCCAAGCTATCAACACCAGTCTTAGAAGTGAAGTCGATTACCTCCTCAGGCTTTGTATAGTGAGACTCCTCAGCCTGAACCTCATCCTCAACACCTGCGAGCACGCCAAGCTCACCCTCTACAGTCACGTCATACTTGTGAGCATACTCCACAACCTTAGCTGTCAGAGCGATGTTCTCCTCATAAGGCAGTGCAGAACCATCGATCATCACAGAAGAGAAACCGAAGTCTACGCAGCTCTTGCAAAGCTCGAAGCTATCACCATGATCCAGGTGCAGCACGATTTCAGGATGCTCGCAACCCAGTTCCTTAGCATACTCTACAGCACCCTGAGCCATGTAACGCAGCAAAGTCTGGTTTGCATAGTTACGAGCACCCTTAGATACCTGCAGGATAACCGGTGAGCGCAGCTCAGAAGAAGCCTTGATAATAGCCTGCAACTGCTCCATGTTGTTGAAGTTGAACGCAGGAATAGCATAACCGCCATTGATAGCTTTAGCAAACATTTCACGAGTGTTTACCAAGCCTAAATCTTTGTAATTTACCATTTTGTTTAATTATTTAGTGTATATTCAACAATATTCCGTAGCAAATTTAATCATAATTGCTGAATTATCCACATATCTTAGAAGATTTTATTAGAAAAAATCAAGAAAGTTTTTTTAGATTCAGATAAAAGCATTATCTTTGCGCCTTGAAAAATGTGACCATTACACTTATTTACCAAATATATAACTGAATTAATAATAAAAAAACATATTTTTGCTATGAAGAAAGATATCCATCCAAGCAATTATCGTCCTGTAGTATTCAAGGATATGTCAAACGGTGACATGTTCCTGTCACGTTCTACTTGCAAGACTACTGAGACAGTAGAGTTCGAAGGTGAAACTTATCCTGTGTTCAAGCTTGAAATCTCAAGTACCTCTCATCCTTTCTACACTGGTAAGTCTAAGTTGGTTGACACCGCTGGTCGTGTAGATAAGTTCATGAGCCGCTACGGTAAGTATAAGAAGTAATTCTTCCTTCACCAGACTAAGGCATAGAAATGCACCTCGTTATGGGGTGCATTTTTTGTATGGTTATAAAATTTTGCAGAATAAATAAAAAGACTTATTTTTGCATCAGTACTAATATACAAGTCATAAATTATGAAAAAGCACATCTTAACCTTGATGACAGCCGCCCTGCTTTTGAGCGGTTGTGGATCTGTGCCTATCACAGGCCGTCGTCAGTTACAATTGGTATCCGACTCTGAAGTGTTGTCATCCAGCCTGACCCAATATGCCAGCTATATGAAAACAGCCACTAAGTCGAGCAATGGCACCCAATCTGCCCAAGTGACACGTGTTGGACAGAAGATTGCAGCAGCCACTGAAGCCTACCTGAAGGCCAACGGACTGGAGAGCGAAGTGAGCAACTTCAGTTGGGAGTTCAACCTGGTGAAAGACGACCAGCTGAATGCCTTCTGTATGCCTGGTGGTAAGATCGTGGTCTATGAGGGCATCATGAAGCTGATGTCTTCAGACGATGAACTGGCCGTTGTGCTGGGACACGAGGTGGCACATGCAGTGGCAAAGCACAGCAATGAGCGCATGAGCCAGCAGATATTGGCCCAGTATGGTTCTGCCGTCTTAGGTGGTGTCCTCTCAGGGCAAAGCCAAGCCGTGCAGTCTGTAGCCAGCCAGGTCTACGGCTTAGGTGCTGAGTATGGCATGACATTGCCATTCTCTCGCAAGCATGAGTCTGAGGCAGACTATATGGGCCTGGTTCTTATGACCATGGCAGGCTACAATCCTGACGTGGCAGTGACTTTCTGGCAAAAGATGTCTTCCAGCAGCGCCACCCAGACACCAGAGTTCATGAGCACCCACCCAAGTGACGCCCGCCGTATCTCTGACATTCAGAAGAACTTACCAGAAGTAAAAGCTAAATATAAGAAGTAAGTGATTCATAATTTATAATTCATCATTCATAATTATAAAAATTCTACTCCTATGGCAGACAATTACTTAGAAGAAAAATTTGAAGCCTATGAGGCTAAGAAAGCAGCCTGGCAAAAGAAGCACAGAGTGGCAGGGAAGAAAGCCAGCCCTGTGAGAAACGAGAGCTCCATGGAAGCCGACACTAAGGACGTACGCGACGATGTAGCTACCAATGAGCCAGACAGAGACTGAAAAACGATGGAGCCAACTTACCTTCACCCCTTTCACGAGGATGTGACAACCATCGCGTTGCCAGAGGTATTTACCGACCCATTCCACTATGAACCTCATGCACTGTGTAAACTCGCAGCGCATGAGGTTCAATCTTATATAGATGCCCATCCGCTTTGGGTAGAGGAATTGCAACAAGGCAAGATGTTCGGAGTGCTGGTGGTGGAAACTCCAGATGGACTGCGTTTCCTCGCAGCCTATTCTGGTCTGCTCCAAGGGCGCAACGACCTCCCCTATTTCGTGCCAGCAGTATTCGATTTGCTGGATCCTGTAGGTCATTTCAAGCAAGAAGAAGCTGCCATTACTGAGATCAACCATATTATTAATAAGGTGGAAGCAGAAAGCCAGCAACGGGCCACAGCACTCAGGCATGAGCGCAAAGTACGCTCACAAGCCCTGCAAGACTGGGTATTCCGCCAGTTCGTCATGCTCAATAAAAAAGGTGAGGCCAAAGACCTCACCCAGATATTCCAAGAAGCACGTCACAAGGCACCCCCTTCAGGTGCTGGAGAATGTGCTGCTCCCAAACTGCTTCAGCAAGCCTTCCTGCATCATTGGCACCCTGTAGCCATGGCCGAGTTCTGGTGGGGTGCTGATAGTGCCGATCGTCTTCGTGGGCATTACTACCCCGCCTGTGAAGAGAAATGCAGGCCGATACTGTCTTTTATGCTGGGTACCCCAGCAAAAAGAAGATTATAAAATTAAAACATCAAAATATTAAAGTAGAGCTAAAGATTATAATCTTTAATGATTATCCGCAATTAGCCGACCAAAAATTGGGCTGAATCCTATGAAATGC
>CALAEY010000034.1 GCA_937891085.1 uncultured Prevotellaceae bacterium
ACACGCGCGACTTCATCCGTCAGCACCAGCACGACGACGTGCGTCAGCTGGCACTGCAGGGTAGCAAAAATCTTGAGGTAGACCTCACTATGGCCCTGCAACAGATAGCAGGCAGACAAACTGCAAGGAAGAAGTTACCCTCATGGGCTGCGATAGACGACATTCTCTATCCGCCACATCTCAATATGGAGCAGTGCTCTAGCGAACAGACAGCCCGCTACAAGGCCGTGCTGGCTGGGAGTGGTGATAGCTTTGTGGATTTGACAGGAGGCTTTGGTGTCGACTTCTACTGGATGTCTCAACAGTTCAAACAGCGTGTCTACATTGAGCAGAATGCCGAGCTCTGCACGCTGGCTGAGCACAACTTCCACGTACTGAACCATCCTACTTCTGCATATTGCTGTGACACAGCAACATACTTGGCAGACATGCCCTACGTCGATGTGGCTTTCCTGGATCCTGCCCGTCGTAACGAGCATGGTGGTCGTACCTACGACATCAAGGACTGCACACCCAACATTCTGGAACTGCTGCCCACACTGAGGAAGAAAGC
This sequence comes from uncultured Prevotellaceae bacterium, assembly GCA_937891085.1. GTDB lineage: Bacteria > Bacteroidota > Bacteroidia > Bacteroidales > Bacteroidaceae > Bacteroides. The sequence goes on from CALAEY010000034.1 coordinate 554, forward strand.
CACCAAGGTCGTCCTCAAACTCTCGCCCATGTTCGACTGGCGTAAAGCCGTCGGCGACCTCAAATGCGTCACCGAGGTACATATTGTCAGTGTGGATAACGAGTGTAAGGAACTTCTCTTGGTGCTTGAGTCCGTAAAGGCGCCCTTGCGTCTCGTTTGCATCAACAACGACAGTATCTTCGAAGTGACCAGCTCACAGCCCACAACCCACAGCCCTCGCATTGCAACACCACACCCTCAAAGAGAGAACGCCACACTCTCGCAGGGAGAACAGCCAACAGCCAACACCTACCTCTACGAGCCCAATGCCAGTATCATGAAGGCAGGTTGTTTTGCCCAGTTGGAGCAAAGTTTCCCTGTTCGTCAGCTTTCTGCCAATTCCCACCTCTTTGTCAGCCCCGATGAAATCAACGATTTCCCAGGTCGTAGATTCCAGATTTCCGCTGTCACGTCAATGAATAAGAAAGAATTGAAACAGTCTTTGGCAGGCATTACACAGGCTAATATTACAATTCGTAACTTTCCGTTGTCCGTCCAGCAGCTACGTCAGAAATTGAAACTAAAAGAGGGTGGTAACGTCTATATTTTCGCCACAACAGGGCAAGATGGAGCCCATCAGCTCTATATTTGCCGTAAAATAGGTTAAATTTTTGGGTGTTTCCCACTTTTTTCTTATCTTTGCATGGATTATTATATATTCTACGAGATAAGATGTCTGCAATAGAGATTCGGAAAGTCACCAACAGGAAGGAGCTTGATGCCTTCATCCAATTTCATTACGACTTGTATCGGGGCAACGAATATGATGCCCCAAACCTGTACAGCGACGAACTACATACGCTGCGCAAGGACAAGAATGCCGCTTTTGAGTTCTGCGAGGCCGAGTATTTTCTGGCCTGTCGCGATGGGAAGGTGGTAGGTCGTATTGCGGGCATTATCAATCATCGTGCCAACGATCGGTGGAACCGCCAGAGTGTGCGCTTCAGCTGGGTCGACTTCATCGATGATATTGAGGTGTCGCGTGCTCTCTTCGAGGCTGTAGCTGCTTGGGGCCGCTCCAAGGGAATGACGGAGATGATTGGTCCCTTGGGTTTTACCGACATGGATCCTGAGGGCATGCTGATCGAGGGTTTCGACCAGTTGGGCACGATGGCTACTATCTACAACTATCCCTACTATCCCCAGCACATGGAAAAGATGGGTGGCTGGCAAAAGGATAATGATTATGTGGAATACAAGCTCATTGTGCCTAAGGATGGCATGCCAGAAAAATACCAAAAGGTGGCTCAGATGGTACAGAAGCGTTATAACCTGCACACGTTCCATCCCAAGCGCAGCCAGGTTTTTGGCAAGGAGCAGTATGGTCGGAAGGTGCTTGAAGTGGTCAACAAGTCGTTTGACCATCTCTATGGCTATTCGCAGATGACGGAGGCACAGATTGACGAATACCTGAGGATGTGGTTCCCCATGCTTGATATGTCGATGCTCTGTCTGATAGAAGACTGGAACACGTCTGACCACAAGTTGATAGGTGTGGGCATCAGTATCACCAATATGACACGCGCCTTGCAGAAGTGTCGCAACGGACGCCTGTGGCCCTTTGGCTGGTGGCACTGTCTGAAAGCCTTGAAATTCCACAAGGCTGAGTGTCTCGACCTGATGCTCATCGGCATTCTGCCCGAATATCAGCAGAAAGGAGCCAATGCTCTGCTGTTCTACGATCTCATCCCTATCTACCAGAAGTATGGCTTCAAGTGGGGTGAGACCAATGTGGAGATGGAGACTAACGAGAAGGTACAGTCGCAGTGGCAGTACCTGGAACATGTACAGCACAAGCGCCGCAGGTGCTATAAGAAAAGCTTATGAACGAAGAAAACAATATAATCGAAGAACAAGTACAGTACACTGACGACAATATCCGCCACTTGTCGGATATGGAACATGTCCGTACCCGTCCAGGTATGTATATCGGACGTCTGGGCGATGGCTCACTGCCTGAGGATGGTATCTATGTTTTGCTGAAGGAGGTCATTGACAACTCTATTGACGAGTTTAAGATGAAGGCTGGCGAGCGGATTGAAATCAATATCGATGAAAATCTGCGCGTCTCCGTTCGCGACTATGGTCGAGGCATCCCTCAGGGCAAACTCATCGAGGCTGTCAGCGTACTCAATACAGGTGGTAAGTACGACTCGAAGGCTTTCAAGAAGTCGGTAGGTTTGAATGGCGTGGGTGTGAAGGCTGTCAATGCCTTGAGCGCCCATTTCGAGGTGGCCAGCTATCGCGAAGGTAAGGTGCGCAATGCAGTCTTTGAGCGTGGCATCTTGCAATCAGACACGACAGAGGAGTCGCAGGACGAGAACGGCACGTACATCTACTTTGAACCCGACAACACGCTGTTCAAGGACTATAAGTTCCAGGACGACATTGTGGAGAACATGTTGCGCAATTACACCTATCTGAACACAGGTCTAGCCATCATGTACAACAATCGCCGCATTCTCTCGCGTCACGGACTGGAAGACCTGCTGAAAGACCGCATGACCAACGACTCACTCTATCCCATCATTCATCTGAAAGGTGACGATATCGAGGTGGCCTTTACGCATGCCAACCAGTATGGCGAGGAGTACTACTCCTTTGTCAATGGACAGAACACTACTCAGGGCGGCACGCACCAGAGTGCCTTCAAGGAACATATTGCCAAGACCATCAAGGAGTTCTTTGGCAAATATGAGTATGGCGACATCCGGACGGGTATGGTGGCCGCTATTGCCATCAATGTCGAGGAACCCGTCTTCGAGAGTCAGACGAAAATCAAGCTGGGTTCTACGCAGATGGCTCCTGACGGGGAGACTATTAATAAATATGTAGGCGACTTTATCAAGCAGCAGGTGGATAACTACCTGCACATCCATCAGGATGTCGTTGAGGTTCTTGAGGCTAAGATCAAAGAGAGCGAGCGCGAGCGTAAGGCGATGGCTGGTGTGACGAAGTTGGCTCGTGAACGTGCCAAGAAAGCCAACCTGCATAATCGTAAGCTACGCGACTGTCGCATTCATCTCTCTGATGTCAAGAACGAGCGTAAGGAGGAGTCATGCATCTTCATCACTGAGGGTGACTCAGCCAGCGGAAGCATCACCAAGAGCCGCGACGTGAATACCCAAGCCGTATTCAGTCTGCGTGGCAAACCCCTCAATAGCTATGGACTGACCAAGAAAGTAGTGTATGAAAATGAAGAGTTCAACCTGCTGCAAGCGGCCCTCAACATTGAGGACGGCATAGACGGACTGCGTTATAATAAGGTGATTGTGGCCACAGATGCCGATGTAGACGGTATGCACATCCGCCTGCTGATGATCACTTTCTTCCTGCAGTTCTTCCCAGACCTAATCAAGAAAGGGCATGTCTTCATCTTGCAGACACCGCTTTTCCGTGTGCGCAATAAGAAGAAGACGAGCTACTGCTATACAGAGGATGAGCGTCAGAAAGCCATTAAGGAGCTGGGACCTAGTCCGGAGATCACTCGTTTCAAAGGTTTAGGAGAAATCTCACCTGATGAGTTCAGGGCTTTCATCGGTGAAGGCATGCGTTTGGAGCAAGTCACCCTGCGCAAGACCGACTTGGTAAAGGAGTTGCTGGCTTTCTATATGGGCAAAAACACGATGGAAAGGCAGAATTTCATCATAGACAATCTGGTCATCGAAGAAGATTTAGCAAAGGAGGATTTCTCATGAAACGCACATTGGTTTTTCCTGGCACCTTCGACCCTTTCACTGTGGGGCATGATTCGTTGGTGAGACGCACACTCACGTTTGCTGACGAGGTGGTTATCGCCATTGTACCCAACAGCGAGAAACATTTCCTGCTCTCTGCAGAAGAAAGGCAAACGCTGATTCAAGACTACTACAAGGACGAACCACGCGTAAAAGTGATGGTTTACGAAGGATTGACCACAGACCTTTGTGAGCAAATAGGTGCGACAGCCATCTTGCGTGGCGTACGCTCAGTGAAAGACCTGGAATATGAAGAAATGCTTGCTGATGGCTATAGACGTCTCTCGGGCATTGAGACCGTTGTGCTCTTTACCGAACCACAATACGCCAGCATCAGCTCTACGCTGGTGCGAGAAATGATAAAGTATGGCAAAAGCCTCGAAGGACTGGTGCCATTTGAATTTCATTCAAAAATTAAAAATTAAAAGGCAACGACACACTAAATGAAGAAGATTTTATCACTCATCACCTTATTTTGTGCATTAGGCTTGCAGGCGCAAGAACGTGCTCTACAGCAACAGCTTCGCAAACTCCAGATGGCAGAATATGCCATCAATCAGCTCTATGTAGATTCTGTGAACGATGGGAAGCTGGTGGAAGCTGCCATCAAAAGCATGCTTTTACAGCTCGACCCCCACTCCACCTATACCACTCCTGAAGAAACCAAGGAACTGAATGAACCACTGAACGGAAATTTCGATGGCATAGGTATCCAATTTCAGATGATGGAAGATACGCTGCTGGTCATACAACCTGTCAGCGATGGCCCTTCTGAGCGTGTAGGCATCTTGGCTGGCGATCGCATCATTGCTGTTAACGACACTTCTATCGCGGGAAAGAAATATTCCTCTGACGACATTATCAAACGCTTGCGTGGTCCACGAGGTACCCAAGTGAAACTCACCATCTTGCGCAGAGGACTCAAAGACTTATTGAATTTCAACGTGAAACGTGACAAGATTCCTATCACCAGCCTAGATGCTGTGTATATGGCAGATCCTGGCATCGGCTACATACGCGTCAATAAATTTGCGGCTACAACGGGAGATGAGTTTCACGAGGCCCTCGCTAAGCTTAAGGATCAAGGTATGATAGACCTCATCTTAGACTTGCAAGACAATGGCGGTGGCTATCTGAATGCTGCCATCGATATGGCCAATGAGTTCTTGAATCAGAAAGATTTAATCGTCTATACGGAGGGAAGAGCCTCAAGGCGACAGAACTACTACGCCAAGGGAAACGGTATCTTCCGTGAGGGAAAACTCATCGTTCTAGTGAATGAATACACGGCTTCTGCCAGTGAGATTGTTTCTGGTGCCATACAAGACTGGGATCGTGGTATCATTGTGGGCAGACGCTCGTTTGGCAAAGGCTTGGTGCAACGCCCCATTAACCTTAGTGATGGCTCTATGATACGCCTGACGACAGCACGTTACTATACGCCTACAGGACGCTGTATCCAGAAACCTTACCAGACCAATACTGACGGTACCAAGAGTGACAATGGCAACCAGTCTGACTATAACAAGGAACTGGCTGAGCGCTATCAGCATGGAGAGCTGATGCATGCAGACAGCATCCATCTGCCTGACTCTCTGAAATACAGCACACTGAAACTGCAACGCACTGTCTATGGTGGAGGTGGCATTATGCCCGACTACTTCGTGCCGCTGGATACAACACTCTATACCGACTATCACCGCCAGGTTTCTGCCCAAGGCCTCATCTTGAAGACCTCTACCAATTACATAGAGAACTATCGGAAGGAAATGGCCAAGAAATACAAGGATTTCAACACTTATTACCGTGAATTTGAGGTAGATGAGGAAATCTTAGGCTACATGCGCTCTGAAGCGGAAAAACTGAATATCACGTTCAATCAGGAGCAATACGACTACTCGCTGCCTTACATCAAGTTGCAGTTGAAAGCCCTTATTGCCAGGGATTTATGGGACATGAGCGAATACTATCATGTGATGAACTCCAACAACAAGAGCGTACAAGCAGCTTTGCAGTTGCTTCAATCGAACAACTTCTTATTGAGCCACTTAGTCAGGTAGTAACTGCCAACGGTGCACCCCACGCCAAGAGCTGCCCCTCCAAGCACATCAGTAGGATAATGTACGCCTTCGTACATACGCGAAAGAGCCACGGAGCTTACCCATAAGGCAGAAGGAGCTATCACATACCACTTAGGGTAACGGATACATAGCGAGGTAGCCAGCGCAAAGGCAGAAGCCGTATGTCCAGAAGGGAATGAGGGGTCAGACTCTACGCTATGTGGATGAATCAGGTCTGGATAAGCCTCATAGGGGCGTGTACGATTGACAAGGTACTTCACTCCCATGGCAAAGGCAAAAGTACCCACCACTGATGTCCCAACGAAGAGGGCATCTTGCATCAGCTTTGGATCGTTCTTCTTCCATCCCACAGCCGCCATTACCATAGGTACACCAAGGGCTATATATGGCTCAGTCTTGGAGATAAAGCTACTATAATCATGGATGAAGCTACCTTGCCATCCATTGATATGATGCACCATGTTGGCTTCCCAACCCTGAGCCAACAACGGTATGGCTACCATGAACAAAAGTACCCAAAAGAGAGCAGACCTTTTCATAAACCTTTAATTAATTATAGTAGGCTACAAAGGTAAGAAAAATCTGCGTAAAACAATATTCTACCGCAAAAGTTTGTATGTTCAGGTTTTTTAACTATATTTGCATACTTAATGTGCATATTTATGCGAATTAAATAACAAAAACTATTAATAATTAAATCAAAATCATCATTATGTGGTTAACTAATTCATCTGTAGGAAGGAAAGTGGTGATGAGCGTAACTGGTATCGCCCTTATCCTGTTTCTGACATTTCACTGTGCGATGAACGTTGTTGCCTTGATCTCTCATGAAGGATACAATTGGATCTGCGAGATGCTGGGATCAAACTGGTATGCAGTTGCTGCTACCATCGCTCTGGCTGCACTGTTTGTCATTCACATCATCTACGCTTTCTGGCTGACATGGCAGAACCGCAAAGCACGCGGTACAGAGCGCTATGCCGTAACCGACAAGCCGAAGACTGTGGAATGGGCATCACAAAACATGTTGGTGCTGGGTATTATCGTGGTGCTTGGTATCGTGCTGCACCTCATCAACTTCTGGAGCAAGATGATGCTTCCTGAGCTGATGGGCGTAGAGGATCCACAAGTAGTGGCTCACACTACCGACGGTATCTATCACATCCAGCAAACTTTCTCGAACCCCATCTATGTAGTGCTCTACTTGGTATGGCTCTGCGCCCTCTGGTTCCACCTCACTCACGGATTCTGGAGTGCCCTGCAGACTATCGGTTGGAACAACCGCCTCTGGTTGGATCGCTGGAAATGCATCGGCAATTGGTACACTACCATCATCGTAGGTCTCTTCGCTTTGGTAGTCATCGTATTCTTCATTCAGTCACTTATTAAATAAGGTCTGGAAAATACGGAAACTTGAACTATTAACTGACTAAATTGTAATTTTATTATGACTAAGATAGATTCTAAAATTCCTGAGGGACCGGTGGCTGAAAAATGGACCAACTATAAAGCCCACCAGAAATTAGTTAACCCTGCTAATAAGCGTCGCCTTGACATCATCGTAGTAGGTACTGGCTTGGCCGGTGCTTCTGCTGCTGCATCATTAGGTGAAATGGGATTCAGAGTGCTCAACTTCTGTATCCAGGATTCTCCACGCCGTGCGCACTCTATCGCTGCACAGGGTGGTATCAACGCAGCTAAGAACTACCAGAACGATGGTGACTCTGTATATCGCTTGTTCTATGACACCGTGAAGGGTGGTGACTACCGCGCTCGCGAAGCCAACGTTTATCGTCTGGCAGAGGTGTCAAACAATATTATCGACCAGTGCGTGGCTCAAGGCGTTCCTTTCGCTCGTGAGTATGGCGGTCTGCTGGCCAACCGTTCATTCGGTGGTGCTCAGGTATCACGTACATTCTATGCCCGCGGTCAGACGGGTCAGCAGCTGTTGCTGGGTGCATACTCTGCACTGAGCCGCCAGGTCGCTGCTGGTACTGTGAAGCTCTATACCCGCTACGAGATGCAGGATGTAGTGCTCGTTGACGGTCGTGCCCGCGGTATCATCGCCAAGAACTTGGTAACTGGTAAGTTGGAGCGTTTTGCTGCTCACGCAGTAGTTATTGCTACTGGTGGTTATGGCAACGCTTACTTCCTTTCTACTAACGCAATGGCTTGCAACGTTTCTGCCGCTATGGCTTGCTACCGCAAGGGCGCTTGGTTTGCTAATCCAGCCTTCGTTCAGATTCACCCAACTTGTATCCCTGTTCATGGAGACAAGCAGTCTAAGCTGACGCTGATGTCTGAGTCTCTGCGTAACGATGGTCGTATCTGGGTTCCAAAGCGCTTGGAAGATGCCAAGAAGCTGCAGGAAGGCACACTCAATGGTGCTGACATTCCTGAGGAGCAGCGCGACTACTATCTGGAGCGCCGCTATCCAGCATTCGGTAACCTCGTTCCTCGTGACGTGGCTTCACGTGCTGCCAAGGAGCGTTGCGACAAGGGTTTTGGTGTGAACAATACTGGTCTGGCTGTATTCCTCGATTTCTCTGAGGCTATTGGTCGTCTGGGTATTGACGTTATCCGCCAGCGTTATGGCAACCTCTTCGATATGTACGAGGAAATCACCGATGTAAATCCTGGTGAGGTAGCCAATGAGATCAATGGTGTGAAGTACTACAACCCAATGATGATTTATCCTGCTATCCACTACACCATGGGTGGTATCTGGGTAGACTATGAATTGCAGACCTCAGTGAAGGGTCTCTTCGCTATCGGCGAGTGCAACTTCTCTGACCACGGTGCGAACCGTCTGGGCGCTTCTGCTTTGATGCAGGGCTTGGCAGATGGTTACTTCGTGCTGCCTTACACCATCCAGAACTATCTGGCCGACCAAATCACCGTTCCACGCTTCTCTACCGACCTGCCAGAGTTTGCAGAAACAGAGAAGGCCGTTCAAGCTAAGATCGACCGTCTGATGAATATCCACGGTAAGAGCTCTGTAGATTCTATACATAAGGAACTGGGTCACATCATGTGGGAATATGTTGGTATGGGTCGTACTGAAGAAGGTCTGAAGATCGGCTTGAAGAAACTGGATGAGATTCGCAAGAAGTTCGAGACCGACCTGTTCATTCCAGGTTCTAAGGAAGGCATGAACATTGAGCTTGACAAGGCTATCCGTCTGGATGACTTCATCACTATGGGTAAGCTGATCGCTTACGATGCGCTGAACCGTAACGAGAGCTGCGGTGGTCACTTCCGCGAGGAGTACCAGACCGAAGAAGGCGAGGCTAAGCGTGACGATGAGAACTACTTCTATGTAGCATGCTGGGAATACAAGGGCTCTGACGACGTTCAGCCAGAATTGCTGAAGGAGCCATTGGTTTACGAGGCCATCAAGGTACAAACCCGTAACTACAAGAGCTAATCAGGAGGTTGAACATTTAAAGAACAAGAAACTATGGATAAAAATATATCATTTAAACTGAGAGTTTGGCGTCAGAATGGCCCTAAGGAGAAAGGTCACTTTGACGAGTTCCAGATGAAAGACATCCCTGGTGATACCTCTTTGTTGGAGATGCTTGACATCCTCAATGAGATGCTGGTAAGCGAAGGCAAGGAGCCAGTGGTGTTTGACCACGATTGCCGTGAGGGTATCTGCGGTATGTGCTCACTCTACATCAATGGTCATCCACACGGACCAGCTACAGGGGCTACTACCTGCCAGATCTACATGCGCCGTTTCAAGGATGGTGACACTATCACTATCGAGCCTTGGCGTTCTGCAGCATTCCCTGTAATCAAGGACTTGATGGTAGACCGCACTGCTTTCGATAAGATCATGCAGGCTGGTGGTTACGTCAGCGTACGTACAGGTGCCCCACAGGATGCCAACGCCATCCTTATCCCTAAGGATGTGGCAGACGAGGCCATGGATGCTGCTGCTTGCATCGGTTGCGGTGCTTGCGTAGCTGCATGTAAGAATGGTTCTGCTATGCTGTTCGTTTCTTCTAAGGTGACACAGCTCAACCTGCTCCCACAGGGTAAGCCAGAGGCTCTGCGCCGTGCTAAGGCCATGCTGAGCAAGATGGATGAGCTGGGCTTTGGTAACTGTACCAACACCCGTGCTTGTGAAGCTGAGTGCCCAAAGAACGAGTCAATCATCAACATCGCTCACCTGAACCGCGACTTCATCTGGGCTAAGCTGAAAGACTAATCACACCTTATTAATATAAGGACGCTGCCCTGCAAGGTTTCTTGCAGGGCAGTTTGTTTCAGAGGAGTCTGTAAACACCGCCTACCATCGCACGCACCACCCCTTTCATTTCCAACTGGAAGAGCAGCGTACTCATTTGACTAAAGGGGAGATCAGTGAGCATCACAAGGGCATTCACTTGGAGATCTCCACGTGAGCGAAGCACCTCCACCACTTTAGTTTCTTCTGGTGAAAGATCAGGGAATATCTCACGCTGCACCGCTTGCTGTTTCTTGTCTGGACTTTCCCAACCCATCGCTTTCACGAAATCTTCTGCATTACTGATCAGCGCAGCCTTGTTATCACGAATCAGTTGATTGGTACCCACAGAGGACGCATCACTCACACGACCAGGCACCGCAAAACAGTCGCGCCCATACCCTATCGCCAAGTCGGCTGTGATGAGTGATCCACCTTTCTCAGCACTCTCCACCACAATGGTGGCATCAGCCATACCTGCCACAATGCGATTACGACAGACGAAGTTGAAAGGGTCTGGATTGGTCTCCGATAAGAACTCCGTCAGCAGTCCACCCTCCTGCAGCATCTCGATGGCCGTCTGCCTGTGTTGGTATGGATAGACACGGTCAAGCCCATGCGCAAGAACGCCCACAGTTGGGAGCCCATGCTTAAGTGCTGCTTTATGCGCATGGATATCTATGCCATAGGCCAACCCACTGACCACCAGCACATCTGGACAAAGCGCAGACAGATCTTGCAGGAAGTCGGCACAGAATTGCTTTCCATAGTCAGTGGCACGACGTGTTCCCACCACTGAAATCACATGCAGCCGATTGAGGTCCGCATGACCCTTGAAGAATAGCACGATGGGCGCATCTTCACATTCACGAAGGCGTGTAGGATAGGCCTCATCCTGCAAAGTCAGGCACGTCAGGTGATTGTTCTCCACAAAGGCCATTTCCTTCTCTGCACGCTCGAAAGCCTGCGGAGCGTCCAGTGCTTCCACCACACGGGGCGTAGCCTCAGAAAGAATGTCAGGAATTTCTTTACGATGTTCAAAAACTGCCTGAGCACTGCCCAAAGCATCAATCAAGCGCTTGGCACCACGATGCCCAATGCCAGGGCACTGCGTCAGCGCAATGCTGTAATACGTTTCCATAGTTTTATCGTATTGTTATAAAAAATTAGTCTAAGTAAGGTGCAAAGATGGGGTCGAACATGGTTGGTTCTGCCAGTCGGCCATTGACCAAGCAAACCACTTCTACCACCCCTTTCAGGCAGATTTTATTGTCCGACTTGCGATAAATATCTTGGTAGAACACATATTTGATACCCTCACGCTTCAGCGCCAGTTTACTGATAAACGCATCGCCTCCACGCAGTGGGGTCTTGAAACTCAGCGTGATACGTGCCACCACAGCATCTACGCCTTGATCATGAAACTGTGAGAAGCTGGGAGCGCCAGTAGAGAGCAGAAACTCATGACGAGTATGCTCCAGATAATGCTGATAGTTGGCATTGTTCACAATGCCTTGAATGTCGCACTCATAGTCGCGTGCTTTCATTTCGAGTTCGTACACGTAGTTCATTATACTAATCCTTTAAATTCCAGTAATTCTTTGGTTGAGACCAACTTATAGAGCTTGTCGCTTGGCCTGATTTTCTCCATCTTCACAGAGAAATGCTCTCCCTTGTGCACCGTCTGTACAGGCTTCAGCTCCACACGCGCTTCCTCCAGTGTGAGGAACACAGCCCCTGTGGTAGGCCCTGTCACCAACAGCTTATCGCCTACGCTCACCTCAGCAGCTTCCACCAGAAATTCTGCTACGCCAAGGTTGGAGAAATACTTCACGCCCTTACCAACATAGATTTTGCGCTCTGTAGCTGCAGAACCATAGTTCTTGGTCCACTCTCCCAGGCGCTGTCCTAAGTAATAGCCATCCCAGAAACCACGATTGAATACAGCTTTCAGTTGCTCATCCCACGCCTGTATCTTAGCGTCTGTGAACGTACCTTCCAGCACAGAGGCCAATGCCTCCTTGTAGCATCGCGCCACCACCCTGACATACTCAGCACCACGGGCGCGGCCCTCAATCTTAAAGACCCTCACACCCGCATCTATCATCTTATTCATGAAGTGGATGGTCTTCAGGTCTTTAGGCGACATGATGTACTTGTTGTCTATCAAGAGCTCATCGCCCGTCTCACTATCCGTGACCACATAGCTCCTACGACAGATCTGCCTGCATTCGCCCCGATTGGCACTCTTCCCACTCTCATGGAGCGACATGTAGCACTTGCCCGATACAGCCATGCAGAGCGCTCCGTGACAGAACATCTCTATGCGCACCTGCTTCCCGCTGGGGCCACAGATATTCTCTTCTACGATGTGTCGATGGATTTCTGCCACCTGATCGAGATTCAGCTCACGGGCCAGCACCACCACATCGGCAAACTGTGCATAGAAACGCAGGGCTTCCACATTGCTGATGTTCAGCTGTGTGCTCAGGTGCACCTCCTGCCCTATCTGACGTGCATAGCACAGCACAGCCACATCCGAGGCTATCACAGCAGAGATGCCCGCCTCCTTGGCCGCATCCACTATCTGGTGCATCTGGTCCATATCACCATCATAGATGATGGTGTTCACAGTGAGGTAGCTCTTCATGTCGTGTTCTGCACAGATCTGTGCTATTTCCTTCAGGTCGTCTATCGTGAATGGATTGGCCGAGTGTGAGCGCATGTTGAGCGTTCCGATGCCAAAGTACACCGAATCGGCTCCTGCCTGTATAGCAGCAGCCAACGCATCGTGCGACCCCACTGGCGCCATGATTTCAAAGTCTCTGAGCTTCATAACTACTTTTTAAAATGCAAAAATGCAAAAATGCAAAAATGCAAAGATGGTGCAAAGGTAAATATTTTTCATTACTTTTGTAGCCTAAATCCGAAAGAAATGAAGATATCCCACATAGACTTGGGCGACAAGCCCGTTTTATTGGCTCCTATGGAAGATGTCACCGACCCTGCTTTCCGCATGATGTGCAAGCATTTCGGTGCCGATATGGTCTATACGGAGTTTGTCTCTGCCGATGCTTTGATACGCTCCATTGGCGCCACTATGCGCAAGCTCAACATCAGTGAGGCTGAGCGCCCTGTGGCCATTCAGATCTATGGAAGGGACAAGGAGGCGATGGTGGAGGCAGCCAAGATTGTTGAGGAGGCTAAGCCTGATATCATCGATCTCAACTTTGGCTGCCCTGTGAAGAAGGTGGCCATCAAAGGGGCTGGGGCTGGCTTGCTGAGGGATATCCCTAAGATGCTGGAAATCACGCGCAGCGTGGTGCAGGCAGTGAAGACACCTGTCACAGTGAAGACCCGCTTAGGATGGGATCACGAACATCTGATCATTGAGGAACTGGCGGAGCAGCTGCAAGACTGTGGCATCCAAGCGCTGACCATCCACGGACGTACGCGTGCGCAGATGTACACGGGTGAGGCCGACTGGACGCTCATCGGACGCGTGAAGCAGAATCCTCGCATCCACATCCCCATCATAGGCAATGGCGACATCACCACCCCAGAGCGTGCTGCAGAGTGCTTCGAACGCTATGGCGTAGATGCCATCATGATAGGACGCGCCAGCTTCGGACGGCCTTGGATCTTCCGTGAGGTGAAGCATTACCTTCAGACAGGCGAAACTATGCCCCCACTTTCAGCCAAGGAGAAATTGGATATCCTGAAGAAAGAGGTTGAGGAGAGCATCGCCATGCTCGATGAGCGCAGGGGCATCCTGCACATCCGTCGCCATCTGGCAGCTACCCCACTCTTCAAGGGCATCCCTAACTTCAGAGAGACGCGCATCGCCATGCTGCGCGCCGCTACCCAAGCCGAACTTTTCCAGATTCTGGACAGCATCGACCTTGAGATGATAGAACAACTATCGTAACTACTTTCGACTGAAGAACCTGCGATACATCCACGACGTGAAGGCGTAGATCAAGAAGGCAGAGATGAAACCTGCCAAAGCATCGATGAGGTAGTGCGCCTGGATATACACCGTTGCCACACACAGCAGCACATAGAAGGGGAACAAGAACCCAAACAGCCTCTTGCTGCCCCTGAAAGCCATGAACATCAGTATGGTAGAGATGCCCACATGCGAACTTGGGAAGGCTGCTGTAGGCCGTTCGCCCACCTCCTGAGAGCCTTCCACCAGATTGTAGAAGAAGCCTTGATCATAGTCGGGCCCTGGCAGCAGCTCTCGATGAGTATTGAAGTAGTCGCCCAAAGCAGGGAACACCCCATCAAGCACATTCTGCTCGCCAATGGCAGGGTAATAGTATTGCGGGCCTGCTACAGGCAGAAGGATGAAAATCACATAGTACACGAAGAACGAACCTGCCAAGACGAAGGTCCACTTCTGGAACAGGTCGTACCTGCGGATGAAGTACCACAGCGCCACAGCTGCTATCATCGGATAATAGGAGAAATAGCCCAAGTTCAGCGGCTCACTGATCCACATCTGCGGATAGTTGCGACAGAACAGCAAGGCTGGCTGACAGCCAAAGAGCCATTGCTCCGCAGAGGCAAACAGATGATCCAGATTGGGCAAGTGGCGATTGAACTCATAGGTGTCTGGGTACCAATAGGAAAGCAAAGCCAACTGATAGCCACAGCGCAGGAAGGTGATCAGTTTGCAGGGATAGCAGCGATATATCGCTATCAGTGCCACCATGCCTGCCACGATGTAAAACCTCTCCAGCAACATCTCAGCAGGATGATCCATCTCACCCCAGAAAATCAGCAAGAACAAGGTGGTCAGCGCAGTGTAGACCATTGCGACAACCTCCACAGGGAACAGTCCCCAAGGTTTCTCAGCCTCTTGTCTTTTCAGCAAGTCTATAGCCATCCTTCCTCCTTATACCACGCTATGGTTTCATGCACCCCACGCTCCAGTTGGTAGTGCGGCTTGTAGCCCAGTTCCTGCTCTGCAGGCGTGATGTCACATCGCCAGTTGCGTTGCTTCATGATCTTATACTTATCCGTATTCAGGGTACTGGTGGTGTGCCACAGCTTGGCCCAAGCCTCTGCCGCCACAGATACCACTTTCAGCACCCACAGCGGACTCTTGACGCGCAGCACCCACGGATGTCCCAGTTCCTTGATGATATAGTCGGAAAACGCACGACTCTGATACACCTCGCCATCGCTGAGGAAGTAGCTGCGCCTCAGCGCCCCTTTCTCTATGGCCAGGAACACCGCCTGCACCACATCCTTCACATAGACGAAGGTGATATCCTGTCGCTTGTATCCCACGGAGAAATCCGTATGTGCCTTTATCGACTTTGCCATCAGGAAGTAGTCCTTCTCACGCGGGCCGTACACCCCCGTGGGGCGCAGTATCACGAAGGGGAATCCCTCTTGCCCCTGCAGGTAGCGTTCCGCCTTCAGCTTGCTCACGCCATAGGCCGTGTTTGGCTGTGGCTCATCGGCTTCGCAGATAGGCGCATACGTATCCTCATGGATAGGGCCGAAGATGCTCAGTGAGCTCAGATACACGAAGGTCTTCGGCACCATGTCCAGCTGCTGCAGTGCCTCCACGAAGTGCCGCGTATGCTGGTGGTTCACCCGCTCAAAGTCGGCCTTATCTGCGCACTTGGTCACCCCCGCACAGTGCACTATCTGGTCGAACTTCCCATGCTGCGCCACATGTGCCTGCAGCTGCTGCCTCAGCACCTCAGGGTGCGCATAGTCCAGTTCGATGAAGCAGATAGACGCATCCTTCAGGTAGCGCTTGCTGCTGCTCAGCCTCATGCCTGCCCATACAGCATAGCCCCTGCGCACAGCCTCCTCCGTGATGAAGCTGCCTATGAAGCCACTGGCCCCTGTGATCAGAATGCGTTCCATATTCATTTCTCCGAATTTAGGCGCAAAGATAGTGCAAACTTTTCTACTTTCCACATTTTTTTGGCTTTGTAACTGCTTTTTAATGTGTAAAAGACGACAAAATTCCAGAAATAATCCTATCTTTGCTCTAAACTAATACCTACGCTTATGTCAAAAGGAAATGATAAGAAAGCCGGAAAGCGCATGAACAAGCGCGAACTCACCGCCCTGATCCTCCACTTCTTCGAGGATAAAGTCACAGAAAGTGTTTCCCTGAAGCAGATCTTCGAGCGCCTGCATCTCACTACCCATCCGCTGAAGATGCTCTGCGTGGAGATCATAGAAGAGTTGGTGGAAGACAACTACCTCACGGAGGTGGAGCACAAGCGCTACAAGCTCAGCTCCTACAGCGTGGAGATGACTGGCGTTTTCCAGCGTAAGAGCAACGGCAAGAACTGGTTCCTCCCCGAAGATGGCGGAGAGCCTATCCGCATAGCAGAGCGCAACAGCATGCATGCCCTCAATGGCGACAAGGTGCGCATAGCCTTCTACGCCAAGCGTCATGGACGCTCGCCCGAAGGTGAGGTGGTGGAGATCCTGGAGCAGGCCAATGCCAACTTCGTGGGTACGCTCGATGTGAACAAGAACTACGCCTTCCTCCTCAGTGAGGACAAGAACCTGGCCAATGATATCTTCATCCCGAAGGACAAGCTCAAAGGAGCCAAGAACGGCGACAAGGTGGTGGTGCGCATCACTGAGTGGCCTGATAAGGCGCGCAATCCTATGGGTGAGGTGGTAGATGTGCTGGGGCGCTCTGGCGAAAACAATGCCGAGATGCATGCCATCCTGGCGGAGTTTGGCTTGCCCTACAAGTACCCTGAGGCTGTGGAGAAGGCAGCCGACTTCATCCAGCCTGGCATCACGCCCGATGAGATAGCCCGTCGTGAGGACTTCCGCTCTGTGCTCACCTTCACCATCGACCCAAAGGATGCCAAGGACTTCGATGATGCCTTGTCACTCCGCCGACTGGTCAATGGCCTTTGGGAAGTGGGCGTACACATCGCCGATGTGACCCACTACGTCAAGGAACGCACCATCATAGACAAGGAGGCCTACAAGCGTGCCACCTCTGTCTATCTGGTAGACCGCACCATCCCCATGCTGCCAGAGCAGCTTTGCAACAACCTCTGCTCGCTGCGCCCCAATGAGGAGAAGCTCACCTACAGCGTCATCTTCCACATCGATGATCGTGGCGAGGTGAAGAAGTCGCGCATCGCCCATACTGTCATCTGCTCCGATCGCCGTTTCAACTATGATGAGGTGCAGGCCATCCTCGAAGCCAAGCAAGGCGAGTTGGCAGAAGAGCTCATGACGCTCGACCGCCTGGCTAAGGTGCAGCGTGAGAAGCGTTTCAAGAACGGAGCCATCAACTTCGACAGTGTGGAGGTGAAGTTCGACCTTGATGAGCAGGGACGTCCCGTGGGCGTGTACTACAAGCAGAGCAACGATGCCACCCAACTCATTGAGGAATTCATGCTGCTGGCCAATCGCACGGTGGCAGAAGCCATTGGGCGTGTGCCTAAGGGCAAGAAAGCCAAGGTATTCCCCTACCGCATCCACGACCTGCCCGATCCAGATAAGTTGGCCAACCTCTCGCAGTTCATCTCCAAGTGGGGCTACAAGCTGCGCTCCACAGGCAGCCGTGACACCGTGGCGAAGAGCATCAACACCATGCTGAGCGATGTGCGTGGACAAAAGGAGCAGACATTGATAGAGAACATCACGATGCGTGCCATGGCCAAGGCCCGCTACTCCGTCTATAACATTGGGCACTACGGCTTGGCGCTCGACTACTACACCCACTTCACGTCGCCTATCCGTCGCTACCCAGACATGATGGTGCATCGCCTCCTCACCCGCTACTTGGAAGAAGACAAGCGCACCGTGTCTGAGCAGACCTATGAGAACTACTGCGAGCACTGCAGCGACATGGAGCAGACGGCTGCCAATGCCGAGCGTGCCTCTACGAAGTACAAGCAGGTGGAGTTCATGAAGGGCCATCTGGGGCAGGAGTTCGATGGTGTCATCAGCGGCATCACGGAGTGGGGCCTCTACGTAGAGCTGAACGACAACAAGTGCGAGGGCATGATCTCCATACGCGACCTGGACAACGACTACTACGAGTTCGATGAGAAGAACTACTGCCTGCGTGGCCGCCGCAAGCAGCACGTCTACCAGCTGGGCGACCCACTGCGCATCAAGGTGGCACGTGCCAATCTGGAGAAGCGACAGCTCGACTTTGTGCTGGCGGAAGACTGAAAACATCTGCCATACCTTACATAGCCCATGCATTTCAAGTCTATTCGCATGTAAGATGTATGTAAGATATGGCAGATTTTATGTGTTTTTGGAAAAAAATCCACAAATTCGGCTTTCCTATAGAATATTTTACTACTTTTGCTTTAAAAAGCGTAAGAATATGGAAAAAAATACACTATTGAGCCATGAAATTATAATGGCTTCTTCTGACAAGACGACAAACAATTTCATTGCTAAAATGAAAAAGGAGGGGCGCCTTGTTAAGATAGCTCCAAAGATATATACAACAAATCTCAACGATACCCCTGAAAATATCATCCTCAGAAATCTCTTCTTCATTCTTGGAGAATTATACCCCAGCGCTGTCATGAGCCATAGAAGTGCATTCGAATGTCGCCCTACAAATGATGGACATATTTTCCTAACCTATCTTTATTCCAAAAAAGTATCATTGCCCGGCATTACTATTCATCTGCTCGAAGGCCAGAAAGCTCTTTCAAACGACTATCCTTTCATGGGACTGCACATGTCAAGCAGTGCAAGGGCCTATCTTGAGAATCTTCAGCCCGCTTACAGTCGAGACGGTATTTCCAAATGCCTACCGCAAAATGTTATTGAAGAGAAACTTGATAAAGTTCTTCAGGTGAATGGTGAAAAAGAACTGAACAGATTGCGCGATACAGCTCGCGAAATTGCAGAGCAACTCAACATGGTTGGTGAGTTCAAGAAATTGGACTCTATCATCGGAGCCATTTTATCAACAAAGCCATCAAAGATTCTTACTTCATCTGTTGCCGAAGCTCGTGCATTAGGAGAGCCGTTCGACAGCCAACGTCTGAAGCTTTTCAGCATCTTAATGGCAGCTCTCAACGAGCATGAATTTGAATACTTACCTGATCCAAACAAGGCAGATGCAGCATATAGTAATTTCGCTTTTTTTGAGAGCTATTTCTCCAACTACATAGAAGGTACAGAATTCGATGTAGAGGATGCCCAACAAATCATCAGAAGTCTAACTCCTATGCCTGCCCGCAGTGCTGATAGTCACGACATATTAGGAACATACTTTATTGTTTCTAACCGAAAAGAGATGTCTGAAACCCCATCTACACCAGACCATTTGCTAGATATCCTTCAGAAGCGTCACCGCATAATGATGTCAGCTCGTCCGGAGGCTAATCCTGGCATGTTTAAGACCCAGAACAACCGTGTAGGAGAGACTCATTTCGTAGATTTCCGACAAGTACGTGGGACACTAAAAAAAGGATTTGAAATCTATAGTGCTTTACGACACCCATTTGCCTGCGCCCTTTTTATGCTTTTTATGATAAGTGAAGTCCATCCGTTCTCTGATGGCAACGGGCGTATTTCCCGTATTATGATGAATGCAGAACTGACAGCTGCCGGACAATCGAAGATAATCATCCCCACGGTGTTCCGTTCAGATTATCTCAGCGCACTACGCCAACTAACGCGTAAGGATAATCCTGAAAAACTAATCCATGCCATACAGCGTGTACGCCAGTTTAGCTTCAACCTGCGTGGAGATAGCTTTGAAGAAATGCGCGACTATCTGGAACGATGTAACGCATTCAAGGAAGAGGATGAGTATATACTTAGATTTTAATCGACCACACACGGCTTTATGACTACACCCCTATTCTTTACCAAAAGTCTGCCTTGTTTTCAGTAACACTTGGTGCATCTTTGGGCAAATAGATGCCTGTTCTTTCTGCTCAGTCATCGCTATGACTGAGGTCATTCTCCGTTTCGCCTAAGGTCAGTCATGGTTAAGACGAAGCTCAGTCATCACCGTGACTGAGCACACGGATTAACTATCTTTTTTACAAGAGATGCCCCATCATAGGAATGAAATATACCGAAAACACCTCACACCTCACCTTTTCTTTGTTATCGTATGATTTACATACTTTCAAAAGGGTGAGGTGTTTTAGCGGGAAATCATCTGTGTTTTTATTGCTGAGAATTAAAAAATAGACTTCACACTTCACGCTCGCTTAGATATAGTATATTTTTCAATCGTTTTCTAAGGATGATTCCCATCAGAGACTTCACGAGACTTCACACAGATTTCACATAGGAAAGCGTGAAGTCTGTGTGAAGTCTTGTGAAGTCTCATTGATAGTTTTCACGCCATAACTACAAGATATACAGAAGTTTAGAATATCTCTGTGAAGTCTCAGGCTTAAAATAAAATTTATGCTGTAACATACTCTTATTTGCTAACATCAGAAACTACTTATTTTTGTAGTCATTATTGCTTATGAACATTCTTGATAATCAGTTAAATAAAGCCTCAAAGGATTGCTCTCCTACAAACCAAAATGCTCCACCCATGAAATACCCAGTTAATAATTGTATGGTTGAACCACTTACCAATGACTCGGAATGAACATAAAATACATCTCCAAGATGATAATTATCTAAGATGTACTCTTCAACTTTCTGGTTTTCCTCATTGAAAATCCAAAATCCTAATGTCCGACCGTCAAAGGCATATTCAATTTCCTCCTGCCTATAGTTTTTGCCGAAGACGAGTTTCATGACATAGCAACCTGATCCTAATGAATACACCACTTTTAATTGAGCAGGTGGGGCACTTGCATCAAATTTTCCAGATATAGAAACATTACCATCACGTCTGTCTCTACCCTTCTCTCCTCGATTCTCATCGCTGGTTGTGTCTTGTTTTCCAGATGGCATCAGTGGTCTAATCCCACGAAGCTCTTCTATCATGCCCTCGTTATTATTTATCAGTAGAGGGTTATTTGTTGCAAGAACTTCCTCATCCAATTATCATAAAACCAGAGAGAATCTGATCTAATTATTGCAATAACCTATTAAGTTTAACTTTCCAAAAAGTGATAACCTTTTTCAGTTGAGGACATGTTCTTTACATTTTTTAGCAATAGAACAGATAGTGAAATGAAAATTTAGGGAATTCTATATTGAAAATTTTAGGAATTATACGACTCCTAGGTTGATAGATTCCTTTTGGTACTGACTTCCGTGGGAGGTGCTTACAGACGTGATGACGGGGTATATGTGGCTCCCATTAATCTGCTTAGGCCGTGATATATCTCTGGCATACATACCATCAGATGCACAGGATTCTGACAAACAGCACATAATGAAACCCCTAGGGTATCTTCAGCGCCCAAGCTATGACCGCCACTTCGAGGAGTATGAGAAGTGAAATAGCCAGATGCCCTCCCCTCTGCCATCCGCTTCCTCAAGAGTGAAGGCTATGAATTCAAGACCATAGAATGATGTACGTAAAACATCTTCCACATCTTCCATCTTCCACTGAGGCATATAAATCATGCCTTATCTCGTGGAAGATGTGTGGAAGATGTGGAAGATAATGCCCATAATGGGTGATTTTCGCGTGCATTCGTGCACAAAATGCTCCATTTTGCAGCCTTGCCATGCAGCAGAATACAGTTGTTATCATTGAATCATAATACGATTACGTAGTAAGCGTAAAGGTATTACGTAGGCAGCATAAAGGTTTTACGCCTATTGCGTAATACTTTTACGCAAGCTACGTAATGGAGCATAATAGATAATACATAAGAATCATGCCGTGGAGTATGTGGATTGACCATCACTCCTTAGAGTCTGACGGCTGTGCTCTCCCCTTCAGGTACTCATAGCCAAAGCGACAGCGGAGGCAGTCGTGGCGGTCGCAATACTGCTTCTTGAGCTGGATGAGCGCCTGACTATCGGCAGCACACTCCACAGTGAGTCCGCACTGCTGCCACATCTTTATGATGTGATTCTGCTCGGCTTTGAGGTGCTCCAAGAAGGAGGTGGCACGCTCGCAATGCCCCTCACTGCCTCGATGCATGCCATAGGCATAGAGCATGGGAATCACGGTATTGATGAGGATGAGGTTCAGCGAGTTGAGACCCATGCGCTTATCGCTTGAGGGCGACAAGACGTTGAATAGGTAGTGCGTGCGCCAATAGCCATCGGCCTTGGTTTGCAGCAGACGGAGGGCATCCACTTCACTCTGGGCCTCCATCAAGCGGGAGAACAGGGCATCGGAATGGTGATAAAGGTAGGCCAACTGTGCGATGCGTACATGCGGGAAATTGCCAGGACGCAGCCTCAGCATGCGCCATGCGGAGGCATCCATAGGGGTAGCAAGGCCGAACTTATGCTGCAGATAGCGATACTCACGCTGCAACTTCAGGTAATAATCATCGGCCTCCTTGACTGTTTCTTCCAGCAATCCTGCCTGCCCGAAGAAGAAGGCTTCTATCTGGAAAAGGTCGTTGCGATGCTTCGCCATCGCCCTGAAATCGAGTCTCCCTGCCCAAAGTTCGAAGGCATCGCCATTGAGTCCGAAGCCATAGTTGCGTGCCAAGGTGGTGAAGAGACAGGCTTCCCAATCGCCCTCGCTGCGCTGCAAGCGCGCCAAGATAAGCTCTGCCTTCTGCTGGAAACGCTCTACCTGCAAGGCGCTGAGCCACGAATGCACAGTGAGCGTGGAAAGCGTAGGGATGATCTCGTAGCAGGGGGGATAGTAATCGGCTGTCTTCAGCGCATCATAACGCTGCGCGATGGCACCAGGGCAGTGCATCACCACTTGTGGCAGTGGCTCGCCATCGGGACGACAGACTTCCGCATCGGCTTCTTCCACCACATGGAGGATGACATTGGCGTACAACGGGTTGTTCTGGTGGCCATGCGCATACCAATCGCTGGCATGGGTATGTATCTCCACATTGCCCACCCAGAGCACACCGTCTATCTTCAGCTTGGCGTTGAAGAAATCGGGCCCCGCATTCCTATTGGGGAGTCCGGGATCTATGACCTCTACCTGCTGATGCTTCGTTGTGAAAAGAGGCACCTGGGCATAAAGCCTGTGTCTCCAAACATAGTGTAACAATTGTTCCATTGTTATCGTGTTTTATTGAAAAAAATTGATTATCTGAAATGGGGATTACTTTTTGCCTTTCTTATCCTTCTCCCAAACGCCGGCTCCAGCATCGTCGTGAATGAAGAACTGCTTCCAGTCATCCTTGCGCCCACGGGCCTTGGTGTAGCCGCGCTCTTCACGACTAGGCTTGGCTTTCTTCTCACGAGCAGGCTTTTCGGGCTGGCGCTGGCGCCCACGACGACCGCCTTCTGGCTCTGCATGCCTGCGTTCACCTGAAGGACGAGAACCCTTGCCCTTGCGAGGGGCTGTAGCACCGCTGTCGTTGGTCAACTCTACGTTCACCTTGCGCCCCTTGAAGGTGGCACCCGACATATAGCGTGCCACATCGGCACCCCGCTCCTCTTCTACCTCGAAGAAGGAGAAGTTCTGCATCAGGTCTATCTTACCCATCACCACACGCCCATGCACGTTCTTATTCAGTAAGGTCATGAGGTCTTTAGGGGTGAAGCCATCGGTCTTACCCAAGTTGATGAAAAGACGGGCGTAGCCAGGTTCTGCCACACGTGAGCGTGGAGTGCCTTTCTTGCCTTCCTTGACGGGCTTCTCTTTGCGCTTGGGTTTCTCCGTGCTCACCACCTCTATCTCAGGACGATTGTGGTAGTAATCCAAGAAACGATTGAACTCCAAAGACACCATGCGCTTGATGAGCTCTTCCTTGTCGAGCCAATCGAGCTTGCGATAGACATCGGGCATAAAGTCGGCAATATCCTCCTCATTGACATGCACTTTCTCCAGCTGATCAATCACCTTCATGAGTTGCTTCTCGCAAATCTGCTTACCAGTAGGCATGGTGCCCTGCTTAAACTCATGCCCGATGACGCGCTCGATGTTGCGCTGCTTGGTCTTCTCACGCAGGTTCATGATGGCGATGCTGGTACCCGTCTTTCCTGCACGGCCCGTACGACCGCTGCGATGGGTGTAGTACTCGATATCGTCAGGCAAGCCATAGTTGATGACATGCGTCAGGTCATCTACATCCAAACCACGCGCTGCCACATCAGTAGCCACAAGCAGTTGGAGATGGCGATTGCGGAACTTCTGCATCACCAAGTCGCGTGCAGCTTGTGAAAGGTCACCATGCAGGGCATCGGCATTGTAGCCATCCTGCATCAACTTATCGGCAATCTCCTGCGTCTCCATGCGGGTGCGGCAGAAGATGATGGCGTAGATATCTGGGTAGTAGTCCACGATGCGCTTCAGGGCCTCGTACTTATCCTTGGCATGCACGCAATAGGCCACATGGTTCACGCTATGGGTGCTCTCGTTGCGCTTACCGATGGTGATTTCCTTGGCATCATGCAGGTAGGTCTTGGCTATCTTCTCTATCTCTTTGCTCATGGTAGCACTGAACATCAGCGTGTTGCGCTCTTGTGGCACATCAGCAAGGATGGCATTCAGATCTTCAGAGAAACCCATATCGAGCATCTCGTCTGCCTCATCCATCACCACATTTTGTACGGTTTGCAAAGAGACGGCACCGCGATGCATAAGATCCAGCAATCGGCCAGGGGTAGCCACGATAATCTGCACGCCACGCTTCAGAGCACGTATCTGGCTCTCGATGGATGATCCTCCGTAAACGGGGATGATGTGCATATCTTCGATGTACTTGGAGTAGTCGCTAAGGTCGGCAGCTATCTGGAGGCAGAGCTCACGGGTAGGACAGATGACAAGCGACTGTGGGATGCGCTGGCTCACATCGGTCTTCTGAATGATAGGTAATCCGAAAGCGGCGGTCTTGCCTGTACCCGTCTGTGCCAAAGCTATCACATCATTATTATCGCCCAGTAAGTAAGGAATCACTTCTTCTTGCACAGGCATAGGAGCCACGAAACCCAGCTCCTCAATGGCGCGGCGGATGTCTGCCGAAACGCCCAACTCTTCAAATGTCTTCATTCAGTAAAATCAATAAAATTTGTAAATTGAGGCGCAAAGTTACGCATAATTTATCGATTTTCAGCACCATGCTCACTTTTTCGGCAAAAAATAAGGGTGTTTTTAGAAAAAAATTGTACTTTCGTAGATTAATAAATACGTATTAACCTTAAATTGTTATGAAAAGAAGTTTTACCTTAATCGCCATGGGCCTGGCGCTCTGCACCTCTGCCATGGCACAATGGAAGCCTGCTGGCGACAAGATTATGACGCAGTGGGCTTCAGAAGTTGATCCTCAAAACGTATGGCCTGAATATCCACGCCCTATCATGGAACGCACTGACTGGAAGAACCTGAATGGACTTTGGAACTATGCCATCGCGGATAAGGGTTTGCAGGCTCCTACGACTTACGATGGTAAGATATTGGTGCCCTTTGCGGTGGAATCGGCCCTTTCTGGCGTGGGAAAGACGGTGACACAAGACCAAGAGTTGTGGTACAACCGCACCTTCGACATCCCTAAAGCCTGGACGGGCAAGCGAATACTTCTGCACTTCGGCGCAGTGGATTGGAAAACCGATGTTTGGGTGAACGGAATGAATGTAGGCGGACATGTGGGTGGCTATCAGTCTTTCAGCTTCGACATCACAGATGCGCTGAAGGCAGGCAGCAACGAGCTGACACTGCGTGTGTGGGATCCTACGGACAAGGGGTATCAGCCTCATGGCAAGCAGGTGGCAGAACCTAACAGCATCTGGTACACGGCTGTGACGGGCATCTGGCAGACGGTGTGGCTGGAGCCTGTAAATGAGGTGCACATCGCAGCCCTGAAGACGACACCTGACATTGACGCGCGCCAACTCTGCATCGAGGTGCAGACGGAGGAGGTTTCTACACGAGGCCTGCAAGTGGAAGCTACGGTATTCGACGGCAATCGTCAGGTGGCGAAGAGTGGTGCCATCAACGGGCAGCCTATCAAGGTGCAGATGCCTGCAGACATGAAGCTGTGGACACCTGATACGCCTAATCTCTATACAGTGAAGGTGCGCCTGCTGAAGAATGGCAAGGAGGTGGATGCCGTGAGCAGTTATGCTGCTATGCGTAAGATTTCAGTGAATAAGGACGAGCATGGCATCTGGCGCATGCAACTGAACAATAAGGATCAGTTCCAGATGGGTCCGCTTGATCAAGGTTGGTGGCCTGACGGACTTTACACAGCGCCAAGTGACGAGGCATTGGCATACGACCTGAAGAAAACCAAGGACTTGGGCTTCAACATGATCCGTAAGCACGTGAAGGTGGAGATGGACCGCTGGTACTACCACTGCGACCAAATGGGTATCCTCGTTTGGCAAGATATGCCAAGTGGCGACAGCGGCCCAAGATGGCAGAATCACTACTTCACGGGGGTGGAGTTCCAGCGCAGTGCGGAGTCTGAAGCCAACTACCGCCGTGAATGGAAAGAGATTATCGATGCGCTCTACAGCCATCCTTGCATTGTGGTTTGGGTACCTTTCAACGAGGCATGGGGACAGTTCAAGACTGAGGAAATCACCGAGTGGACCAAGCAGTATGACCCATCCCGTCTGGTGAATCCTGCCAGTGGTGGAAATTTCTACCACACGGGCGACATTCTGGACCTGCACAACTATCCTGCTCCTGCGATGTATCTCTATGATGGCAGTCGCGTGAACGTGCTGGGCGAATATGGCGGCATCGGCTTGGCGCTCGAAGGTCATCTCTGGTTTGCAGATCGCAACTGGGGCTATGTGCAGTTCAAGAGCAGTGAGGAGGTGACAGCAGAATACCTGAAGTATGCTGATCAACTCCTGGAACTGGTGCAGCGCGGCTTCTCGGCAGCTGTCTATACGCAGACCACTGATTGTGAAGGGGAGGTAAACGGCCTGCTGACCTACGATCGCAAGGTGGTGAAGATGAATGAGGCGCAGGTGAGGGCCAAGAACCAACAGCTCTGTCGTAGTTTGAATAAATGATAAAATCTATAGATATGAAACGTACATGAGCGACTTAGTTCGCCAAAGGGAATGAAAAGGGTTGCACC
>CALAEY010000035.1 GCA_937891085.1 uncultured Prevotellaceae bacterium
GCATCTGCCTTACAAGCAGAGGGTCGGCGGTTCGAATCCGTCAACGCCCACCAGAGTCCTCGCAGTGATGCGGGGACTTTTATTTTTTGAATAATTTCTATATATCGACGGATATTTCAAAAATAATGCTTAACTTTGCGCCTCTTAGCAGGTATTAGTAAAAAAGGAAGGATAAACGACTATGAAACTTGATATGCTGACAGCTATTTCGCCGATTGATGGGCGCTATCGTGGAAAAACTGAACCTCTGGCAAACTATTTCTCAGAATTTGCACTGATAAAATACCGTGTACAGGTGGAGGTGGAGTATTTCATCACCCTCTGTGAACTGCCTTTGCCACAACTGAAGGGAGTGAATCCTGCTTGTTTTGAAGCCCTGCGCGACATCTATCGCCATTTCACGGAGGCTGATGCTCAGCGCATCAAGGAGATAGAGAGCGTGACCAATCATGACGTGAAGGCTGTGGAGTATTTCCTGAAGGAACAGTTCGACAAGCTTGGCGGACTGGATGACGTGAAGGAATTCATCCACTTCGGCCTGACTTCCCAAGATATCAACAATACCTCAGTACCTCTGTCTATCAAAGAGGCACTGGAGCAAGTGTTCTATCCACAGACAGAAGAGTTGATTGCTCAGCTCGCTGCCTATGCTGAAGAGTGGAAGGACATTCCGATGCTGGCTAAGACACATGGGCAACCAGCTTCACCTACCCGTCTGGGTAAGGAGGTGCAGGTGTACGTGTATCGTCTGCAATGCCAGTTGGAGCAGTTGAAGGTCTGCAAGCTGACTGCGAAGTTCGGTGGTGCTACAGGTAATTTCAACGCTCATCATGTGGCCTATCCAGCCATAGATTGGAAGAGCTTCGGCAACAAGTTCGTGTGTGAGAAACTCGGCCTTGAGCGTGAACAATTCACCACTCAGATTTCCAACTATGATAACTTAGCTGCTGTTTTCGATGCTTTGCGTCGCATCAACACAGTGGTGATAGATATGGATCGCGACTTCTGGATGTATATCTCTATGGGATACTTCCATCAGAAGATCAAGGCTGGAGAGGTTGGCTCAAGTGCCATGCCTCACAAGGTGAACCCCATAGACTTCGAGAACTCAGAAGGCAACATGGGTATTGCCAATGCTGTGTTGGGACACCTCTCTACAAAGTTGCCTGTGTCACGTCTGCAGCGAGACCTGACAGATAGCACCGTGCTGCGTAACGTAGGTGTGCCAATGGGGCATGCAGTGATTGCTATCCAAAGCACCTTGAAGGGACTGCGTAAGCTCTTGCTGAACGAGCAGGCCATCAAGGCCGACCTTGACGGATGCTGGAGCGTAGTGGCTGAGGCTATTCAGACCATCCTGCGCAGGGAAGCCTATCCGCATCCTTACGAGGCTCTGAAAGCGCTGACCAGAACCAATGAAGCTATCACCGAGGAGTCTATCAGTAAGTTTATCGACTCTCTGGAGGTGAGCGAGGCAGTGAAGCAGGAATTGCATCAGATAAGCCCAAGCAATTATACAGGAATTTAATTTTTTAATTATTTATAAATAACTGGCCGAGATGGCTAATGTCTAATTTTATACGTATAGAATATTATGAGTACAGAAGATGAAGTTTGGCGTGATGGTGACAAAACTGACGCCAGCCGTGATGGTAATCAATTCGACAGAGAAGGTTATGGAAACACTTCGGGTTATCGCCCTCAAAGAAGTTACAACAATGGTACGGGACGCACTCCTCGTCCACGTTTTAATCCTAATGCAGGAGAAGGAGGCAGACGCGTAAGCTATAACAGCAATCGCCCTTACCGTCCTCGTTTCGAGGGTGATGGCGAGAATCGTCCTCAGCGTTCTTACTCAAGCGATCGCCCTCAGCGCTCGTTCTACAGCAGTGACAACGCAGACAGACCAAGTCGTTCATACAACAACCGTCCGTATCGCTCTTACAACAGCGGTTCTGACGAGGAGCGCCCACAGCGTTCAGGTGGCGACCGCCCATTCCGCCCTCGTTTCAATGCCGAAGGTGGCCAGCGTTCCT
Source organism: uncultured Prevotellaceae bacterium (assembly GCA_937891085.1). Taxonomy (GTDB): domain Bacteria; phylum Bacteroidota; class Bacteroidia; order Bacteroidales; family Bacteroidaceae; genus Bacteroides. The sequence continues at coordinate 2,037 of CALAEY010000035.1, forward strand.
ATGGTGAGCGCTCACAGCGTAGCAATTATGGTGAGCGTCCATATCGTCCTCGTTTCCAGCAGGGAGAGGAGCGTCAGGGACGTCCAGGTGGAAACCGCAGATTCCAGCAGAACAATCGCCCAGGCTATAACCCTAATGCAAAATATAGCCGTAAGAAGCAAATAGAATATAAGGAGCAATTCGTTGATCCAGAAGAGCCAATACGTTTGAATAAGTATCTGGCCAATGCCGGCGTATGCTCACGTCGTGAGGCAGATGAGTTCATTACTGCAGGTGTAGTGTCTGTGAATGGCGTAGTGGTATCTGAGCTCGGTACTAAGATCAAGCGTGGTGACAAGGTAATGTTCCACGATCAGCCTGTAAGCATAGAGCGTAAGATTTATATCTTGCTGAACAAGCCAAAGGATACCGTGACCACTTCTGACGATCCTCAGGCTCGCAAGACTGTGCTTGATCTCGTGAAGAATGCATGTCCAGAGCGCATCTATCCAGTAGGCCGCTTGGATCGCAATACCACAGGCGTGCTCCTGCTGACCAATGATGGTGACCTGGCTTCTAAGCTGACACATCCTAAGTATCTGAAGAAGAAAATCTATCAGGTACACCTGGACAAGAAGCTGACACGTGCCGACATGGACCAGATCGCTTCTGGCATTCAGCTGGAAGATGGTGAGATCCATGCAGATGCCATCAGCTATGTAGATGAGAACAAGAAAGAAGATGTAGGTATCGAGATTCATTCTGGCCGCAACCGCATCGTGCGCCGCATTTTTGAGTCTTTAGGATATAAAGTATTGAAGCTGGACCGCGTGTATTTCGCAGGTCTGACGAAGAAAGGCTTGCGTAGAGGCGACTGGCGCTTCCTGACAGAGGCAGAAGTGAACTTCCTGCGCATGGGCTCTTTCGAATAAATGAGGATATTTACTATGGAAAGTATTCGTAGAACAAAGATTGTTGACTTGCTGAAGCGTGAGGACTTCGGTGCTATGGTCAATGTGAAGGGATGGGTGAGAACCCGCCGTGGTAGCAAACAGGTAGCTTTCATTGCATTGAACGATGGTTCTATCATTCACAATGTTCAAGTGGTGGTGGATCTGGCCAATTTCGATGAGAATCTGTTGAAGGACATCACCACTGGTGCCTGCCTGAGTGTGAATGGCGAACTGGTGCAGTCGGTAGGTTCTGGGCAGAAGGTTGAGATTCAGGCTCGTGAGATAGAGGTGCTGGGTAAGTGTGACAACACCTATCCGCTGCAGAAAAAAGGCCATTCTTTCGAGTTCCTGCGTGAGATAGCACACCTGCGCATGCGTACCAATACCTTCGGTGCAGTATTCCGCATCCGTCACAACATGGCCATTGCCATCCATAAGTATTTCCATGAGCATGGATTCTTCTATTTCAACTCACCTATCATCACTGCCAGCGACTGCGAAGGCGCAGGTGAGATGTTTCAGGTGACTACGAAGAACCTCTATGACCTGAAGAAAGACGAAAATGGCAAGATCATCTACGATGACGACTTTTTCGGAAAGATGACTTCACTGACGGTGAGTGGACAGTTGGAAGGTGAAACTGCGGCTACGGCTTTGGGCTCTATTTATACCTTCGGCCCTACGTTCCGTGCAGAGAACTCTAATACTCCACGCCACCTGGCAGAGTTCTGGATGGTGGAGCCTGAAGTTGCTTTCTGCGACTTGCAAGACCTGATGGATCTGGAGGAAGACTTCATCAAGTATTGTGTGCAGTGGGCATTGGATAACTGTATGGATGACCTGCAGTTCTTGAACAACATGATAGACAAGACGCTGATAGAGCGCCTGCAGGGTGTGGTGAAGGAGAACTTCGTGCGCCTTCCTTATACAGAGGGTATCAAGATACTGGAAGAAGCTGTGAAGAACGGGCACAAGTTTGAATTCCCTGTTTCTTGGGGTGTAGACTTGGCCAGCGAGCATGAGCGCTATCTGGTGGAGCACCACTTCAAGAAGCCTGTCATCATGATAGACTATCCAAAGGAGATCAAGGCATTCTACATGAAGCAGAATGCAGATGGCAAGACTGTTCAGGGTACTGATGTGCTGTTCCCTGCCATTGGCGAGATCATCGGCGGTAGTGTACGTGAAGAGAGTCTGGAAAAGCTGGAGGCAGAAGTGGCTCAGCGCAATATCCCAATGAAGGATATGTGGTGGTATCTGGACACTCGTAAGTACGGCACTTGCCCACATGCAGGTTTCGGTCTGGGTTTCGAGCGCCTGTTGCTCTTCGTGACAGGTATGTCGAACATCCGCGACGTGATCCCTTATCCTCGCACACCACGCAATGCAGAATTTTGATGGATCAATTTCATTGCATAGAGGCTGCTTTCTTCGGAAGACAGCCTTTTGTTTTTGAAGAAAAAAAGGCCGAAAACTTTGGCGGATAAAGAGAAAATCCCTACCTTTGTAGGCCGATTATTATCCGTGATAGGATAAATATTTAATTCATAGCGTTTTACGAAACTTTGTGTCGGGTGGAATAAGGCGTGGTGAAGTAGTAGTAACAATTTTATTAAATTATTTAAAGAGTGGATACTTTAAGTTACAAAACCATTTCTGCAAACAAGGCTACAGTGAACAAAGAATGGGTCATTGTAGATGCTAAGGACCAGATTCTGGGTCGTCTTGGCTCTAAGGTTGCGAAACTGTTGAGAGGTAAGTACAAACCTAACTTTACCCCTCATGTAGATTGTGGCGATAACGTGATTGTTATCAATGCCGACAAAGTGAGATTAACTGGTAAGAAGTGGACCGACAAGGTGTACGTACGCTACACAGGTTATCCTGGTGGACAGCGTTTTACATCTCCTGAGCAGATACTGGCAAAGCCAGACGGTGCTGACCGCTTACTGAGAACTGTAGTAAAGGGTATGTTGCCTAAGACAAAGCTGGGTGCAAAAATCCTAAACAATCTGTATATCTATGCAGGTGAGGAGCACAAGCAGCAGGCACAGGAACCTAAAATGATTGATATTAACGCACTTAAATAATAGATATGGAAGTAGTAAATGCATTAGGCAGACGTAAAAGTTCTATCGCACGTGTTTTCGTAAGTGAGGGAACTGGCAAGATTACTATCAACAACCGCGACCTGAAAGAGTACTTCCCATCAAGCATTCTGCAGTATGTGGTAAAGCAGCCACTGGAGAAACTCGGTGCTTCTGAAAAGTATGATATTAAGGTGAATCTTTGCGGTGGTGGTTTCACTGGTCAGTCACAGGCCCTGCGCTTGGCTATCGCCCGCGCTCTGGTGAAAATCAATCCAGAAGACAAGTCAGCTCTGAGAGCAGAGGGATTCATGACACGTGATCCTCGTTCTGTAGAGCGTAAGAAGCCAGGACAGCCAAAGGCACGTCGCAGATTCCAGTTCAGTAAGCGTTAATGCTTCGGAACTGAAGATAGCGTTTAGTATCTAAACCACCGGGACTCGTAGGTTTAGGCTACCCGGCGGTTGGTTTAGGAAACAAAAAAGAATGTAAACGATTTTAAAGATAGAACAATATGTCTAGAACAAACTTTGATACATTATTGGAAGCAGGTTGCCATTTTGGCCACCTGAAGAGAAAATGGAATCCAGCTATGGCTCCTTACATCTTCATGGAGCGCAATGGTATTCACATCATCGACCTGAATAAGACGGTCGTTAAGGTTGACGAAGCTGCTGAAGCTTTGAAACAAATCGCTAAATCAGGAAAAAGAGTCCTGTTTGTTGCTACTAAAAAACAAGCTAAGCAGGTGGTAGCTGATAAGGCTGCCTCTGTAAACATGCCTTTCGTAATCGAGCGTTGGCCGGGCGGTATGCTGACTAACTTCCCTACCATCCGTAAGGCTGTTAAGAAAATGAACAATATCGACAAGATGACTACCGATGGCACTTTCTCTAACCTCTCAAAGCGTGAGAAACTGCAGATTGAGCGTCAGCGTGCTAAGTTGGAGAAGAACCTTGGTTCTATACAGGATCTTACTCGCCTGCCTTCTGCTCTGTTCGTTGTTGACGTGCTGAAGGAGAACATCGCTGTTCGTGAGGCTAATCGTCTGGGTATCCCAGTGTTCGGGATTGTTGATACCAATTCTGATCCTTCTAACATTGATTTCGTAATTCCTGCTAATGACGATGCTACCAAGTCTGTAGAGGTAATCCTCGATGCTTGCTGCGCCGCTATTCAGGAAGGTCTTGAGGAGCGTAAGGCTGAGAAGATCGACACAGAAGCTGCTGGTGAGGGCGCTGAAGCTCAGGCTAAACCTCGCAAGAGAAGTGGTAAGGCTCGTCTGGACAAGTCAGATGAGGATGCAATCAATGCTTCTAAGGCTGCTGCCTACATCAAGGAAGACGAAGAGGCTTAATATTAACATTTAAAGAAAGGAAACAAATACTATGGCTGTAACAATGGCTGATATTGTCAAGCTCCGCAAACTGACCGGCGCTGGCATGATGGACTGCAAGAATGCATTGAACGATGCTAACGGTGATTTCGATGAGGCTATGAAGATTATCCGTGAGAAGGGTAAGGCTGTGGCTGCTAAGCGTTCTGACCGTGAGGCTTCTGAGGGTTGCGTTCTGGCAAAGGCTGAGAACGGCTACGGCGCAATGATTGCGCTGAAGTGCGAAACTGACTTTGTGGCTAACAATGCTGACTTCATCAAACTGACTAAGGATATCTTGGACGTAGCTTTTGCTAATAAGTGTAAGACTCTGGACGAGGTGAAGGAACTGGAACTGGTTCCTGGTACAACTGTTCAGCAGGCTGTAACTGATCGCAGTGGTATCACTGGTGAGAAGATGGAGCTGGATGGCTATGCTACCGTAGAAGGTCCTACTATCGCTGTATATAACCACATGAACCGAAACTTCCTCTGCACTATGGCTGTGCTCAACAAGCCTGGCTTTGATGAGGCTGGTCATGAAGTTGCTATGCAGATTGCCGCGATGTCTCCTATCGCTATCGATGAGGCCAGTGTTCCTCAGACCGTGAAGGACAACGAGTTGGCAGTAGCTATCCAGAAGACCAAGGAAGAGCAGGTTGAGAAGGCTGTGGTAGCAGCTATCAACAAAGCTGGCATCAATGCTAACTTGGTTGACAGTGAGGATCACATCGAGAGCAACATCGCTAAGGGTTGGCTGACTGAGGCTGAGGCTGAGAAGGCTCGCGAGATCCGCAAGACCGTTGGTGAGCAGAAGGCTGCTAACCTTCCTGAGGCTATGGTTCAGAACATTGCCAAGGGTCGTATGGCTAAGTTCTTCAAGGATGTTTGCCTCCTGCAGCAGGCTTACAACAAGGACGCTAAGATTACGGTGGCTGAGTATCTGAAGTCACAGGACAAGGAACTGACCGTTACCGATTTCAAGCGTTTCACTTTGCACGCTGAGTAATATTAGTTTTGCAATATAAGAGCGGGGCTTGGTACCACATGGTCATCAAGCCCCGCTCTTTTGTGTCGTTTAGGTTCACTTCGTCTGAGTGTAACCTTCTTTAAGCAATAATTCTGTTACTTTGGCTTTGAAGTCGCCCTGCACCAGTATTTCGCCATCTTTGGCACTTCCGCCTACACCGCATTTGCTTTTCAGCCATTTGGCTAAGGCTTTCAGGTCTTCCTCGGTTCCGACGAATCCAGTGATCAGCGTTACCGTTTTCCCGCCTCGATGGCTGCGATCAATCTTTACTCTCAGTTTCTGTTGGTTGGGTGGTAGCGTTTCGGCTTCTTCCTCTGCCGAAGTCTCAAAATGGAAGTCTGGGTTGGTTGAGTAAACCATGCCCAGTCGGTCTTTCCAGTCATTGCTTTTCATATCTTTCAATTTTTAGTCGGTTCAAATATACACATTTGTCAGATAAATACCTTATCTTTGTATCTGAAATTGTAAGAATTTGATAACTCAGCAAGCATACCTATGAAGATATTAGCCGTTGGAATGAACTATGCGTTGCATAACGCGGAGCTTGGACATCGGGAAGAGATTACGGAGCCTGTTTTGTTTCTCAAGCCAGACTCCTCTTATCTGAAGAACGGGGCTCCTTTCTTTCTGCCAGATTTCTCTTCTGATGTGCAGTACGAGGCTGAGGTGGTAGTGCGTATCAGCCGTTTAGGTAGGCACATTGCTCCTAAGTTTGCTCATCGTTATTACGATGCAGTGACGGTAGGTATCGATTTTACAGCCCGTGACTTACAGCGTAAACTTCGTGAGAAAAGTCTTCCTTGGCTACTGAGCAAGGGTTTCGATGCTTCTGCAGCGGTGGGTGACTTCATCCCATTGTCAGATGTAGGTGGTGATGTGCAGAAGATAGACTTCCGCTTGGATATAGATGGGCATACCGTGCAGCATGGAAATACTTCACAGATGTTGTTTACAGTAGATGAGATTATCTCCTATGTGAGTCAGTTTATGACGCTGAAGATAGGAGACCTTCTCTTCACGGGAACACCGGCGGGGGTAGGGCCAGTATCCGTTGATCAGCATTTACAGGGTTACATCGGAGAACGTAATGTGTTGGACTTTTATATTAGGTAAGCATGAAGGTAAGAGTAGGTTTTGGATATGACGTCCATCAGTTGGTGGCAGACAGAGCGCTTTGGATAGGTGGTGTGCAGATAGCCCACGAAAAAGGTCTTCTTGGACACAGTGATGCTGATGTGCTCATTCATGCCATCTGCGATGCTTTGTTGGGTGCTGCCAACATGCGTGATATAGGTTTTCATTTTCCTGATAAAGATTTGGCATATAAGAATATCGACAGCAAAATATTGCTGAAGAAAACGGTGGAGCTGATAGCCACTAAATGTTATCGCGTGGGCAATATAGATGCAACGGTGTGTGCGGAACGTCCGAAGTTGAATCCACACATTCCTGCCATGCAGCAAATCTTGGCAGAGATCATGGGTTTGGATGTAGATGATGTGTCAATAAAAGCCACCACAACAGAGAAGCTTGGATTTACGGGTAGGGAAGAAGGCATCTCAGCCTATGCCGTGGCATTGATAGAGAAAGATATATAACAAGAATAACAGCTATTTATAATGAAAAAGTTAATCGTAGTTTTGTCATTAGTCCTTGCCGCTGCAGGGATGAAGGCTGCAGATACGGACTCACTGAGATACCGTATCAGTTTGAAGGACAAGGTGGGAACAGAATACTCACTCAGTAAACCACAAGATTTCTTGTCAGAACGTGCTTTGGCAAGAAGACAGCGTCAAGGTATCCGTGTAGATTCTACCGATCTGCCAGTGAGTCGCACTTATATTCAGGCCATTGAGCGTGAGGGTGGACATGTGGTATTGAAAGGTAAATGGGAAAACTTTGTTACCATTTCTACCAATGACCATGCGGTGGCAGATCGTATCAGTCGTCTTCCTTTTGTGACTAAGGTTGAGAAGGTTTGGTCACTTGGCAGTAGTGAGCCGACCAAAACCGCAGAACGCCGTTTCCCAGTAGCCAATGAGGTGCTGGAGCATCCAGATTCTATCTATGGTGCTGGTACAGCTCAGATCCAGATTAGCAATGCAGACAAACTGCACGAGGCTGGTTTTCGTGGCGAAGGCAAGATTATCGGTATCCTCGATGGTGGCTTTCATAATCTTGACTCTATCACAGCTCTGGCTAATGTGACCGTACTTGGAACATTCGATGTAGTAGATCCTGGCTCGGATATTTTCGCTGCCAGCTCACATGGCTTGAGCGTGCTCTCATGCATCGGTACTAACCGTCCTTACCAGATGATTGGTACTGCTCCTGGTGCCTCTTTCTGGCTGGTTCGCACAGAGAACGAGAGTTCTGAGACTCCTGTAGAGGAAGACAACTGGTGTATCGGTGTGGAGTTCTGCGACAGCGTGGGTGTAGATGTGATGAATACGTCACTGGGTTACAATGAGTTTGACGACCCATCCATGAACTATACCATCCGTGATCTGGATGGCAAAAAGTCGTTGATGTCTCGCCAGGCCTCTCGTATAGCTAGTAAAGGCATGATTCTGGTTTGCAGTGCTGGTAATTCTGGCTCTAACAATTGGAAGAAGACTACAGCTCCTGGCGATGCTACTGATATCCTCTGCGTGGGTGCTATTGATAAGGATGGTAAGTTGGCGCCATTCTCTTCCATCGGAACTACTTCAGACGGTCGTATCAAACCAGATGTAGTGGCTGTGGGCTTAGCTTCTGATGTATTGCGTCCTAATGGCAATCAAGGTCGTGCTAACGGTACCTCTTTTGCTTCACCTATTATGTGTGGCATGGTGACTTGTCTGTGGCAGGCTTGTCCTAACCTCACTGCTAAGCAGGTGATTGAGTTGGTTAAGAGTGCTGGTGACCGTGCCGATATGCCAGACAATATCTTTGGTTGGGGTATCCCTGATATGTGGAAGGCTTATCAGGCATACGTTTCTGGTCGTGCCACTGTGCAGTTATGATAACAAAGATCTGAGATAGATGGAGTCCCTTTCCCTGCTCGAACTGAATGCATTGGTGCGTGACACTTTGGAGGCTGGTCTCCCTGATGAATATTGGGTGAGAGCCGAACTGAGTGAGGTGCGTGCCAACTCTACAGGGCATTGCTATGTGGAATTCATTCAGAAAAGCGAGCGGGGAAATGGACTTTTAGCTAAAGCCCGTGGCATCATCTGGGCCAACGTCTATCATCTGCTGAAGGCTTATTTTGAAGCCTCTACAGGACAGGCTTTTGCTGCAGGAATCAAGGTCTTGGTGAAAGTTTCTGTCAATTTCCACGAACTCTATGGTTATAGTTTGGTAGTCAGTGAGATAGACCCCACCTATACCTTAGGTGACTTGGCAGAGCGTAGACGCAAGATACTTTTGCAATTGCAGCAGGAAGGGGTGCTTGACTTAAATAAGGAGTTGGAGATACCAATGCTTCCTCAGCGGATAGCAGTCATCTCTTCTAAGACAGCCGCAGGTTTTGGCGACTTCTGCGACCAATTACGAAGGAATGCCAATGGCTTCTATTTCAGGGTAGAACTGTTTCCTGCTTTGATGCAAGGAGATAGGTTGGAAGCCTCCGTGCTTCATGCCTTGGACTGCATCAATGCCCGCATTGATGATTTTGATGTGGTGGCCATCATTCGTGGAGGAGGTGCCACTTCAGAACTGGCTGATTTCGATAGCTATTTGTTAGCCTCGGCATGTGCTCAGTTCCCCCTGCCTATCATCACAGGTATTGGGCATGAGAGAGATGATACGGTGCTTGATATGGTGGCACATACCCGTGTGAAGACACCAACAGCTGCAGCCGAACTCCTTATACAATATATGGTAGATGCTGCAGAGGCATTGGCAACTTTGAAAAACAAGCTCTATACGGGAGTGAAGCAGCTGCTAAAGGAGAAGAATAACAAGTTGGCGATGCTTACCAAAGCTATCCCTGCAGGAGCTGTCCGTTGTTTGTCAGAGCAGAAGGTTGCCCTGCAAGCGTTGAAAGGGCTGTTGGGCTTTGCTGTTCAGCACAGGCTTACGGCGCAGAAACACCAGTTGTCCTTGTGGGCACAGAAGATTGACGATGCTGCGCCTGAGAAGCTATTGGCTCGTGGATATACCATCACCTTGAAAGAGGGTAGAATAGTCAAGAGTCTGGCTGCCCTTGAGGTAGGTGATGTGCTGGAAACATTATGGGCAGATGGTAAGGTGAAATCAGAGATTCGAAATATAGAGAAGCAAAAGGAGGAAGCATGAAAAAGGGAGAGACGTATGCCCAAGCCATGAAGCGTTTGGAGGAAATTGTTCATCAGATAGACAACGGAGATCTGGATATCGATGAATTGACCGCTAAAATAAAGGAAGCAAAGCAGATTATCGCTGCTTGTACCGAAAAATTGACCCAAGTTGACAAAGAAGTTGAAATTTTATTGTCAGACGGGCAATAAAGTGAAGAAATAATAGTAATTTTGTGCCGATTGTTTGAAATTGTAAACTAATTGGTGTGTAATATGCAAGAAATTGATTGGAAGAATCTGTCGTTCGGCTATATGAAGACAGACTATAACGTGAGAGTTTACTATCGTGATGGTAAGTGGGGTGAGGTAGAAGTGTGCAGTGAGGAAACCATTCCTATGCACATGGCAGCTACCTGTCTGCACTATGGTCAGGAGGCTTTCGAGGGTTTGAAGGCCTATCGTTGCCCAGATGGTAAGGTGCGTGTGTTCCGTGTAGATGAGAATGCTGCGCGTTTGCAGAGCACTTGTCATGGCATCATGATGCCAGAGGTTCCTACTGAGCTTTTCATCGAGATGGTAAAGAAGGTGGTTCGCCTTAATGAGCGTTTCATCCCCCCTTATGAGAGTGGTGCTACTCTGTATATCCGTCCGCTTCTTATAGGAACTTCCGCCCAGGTAGGTGTACATCCTTCTAAGGAATACCTTTTCTTGATATTCGTGACTCCAGTAGGTCCATACTTTAAGGGAGGTTTTTCCACCAATCCATATGTCATCGTGCGTGAATATGACCGTTCTGCTCCTCTGGGCACAGGTATATATAAGGTGGGTGGCAATTATGCCGCTTCCTTGAAGGCCAATGACATCGCGCATCAGAAGGGCTATGCCTGCGAGTTCTACTTGGATGCCAAGGAGAAGAAGTATATGGATGAGTGTGGTGCTGCCAATTTCTTTGGCATCAAGGACAATACCTATGTGACGCCTAAGTCCACCTCCATCCTTCCAAGTATCACCAATAAGAGCCTGATGCAGTTGGCCGAGGATTATGGCATGAAAGTAGAACGTCGTCAGATCCCAGAAGATGAACTGGAAACCTTCGAGGAGGCTGGTGCATGCGGCACTGCAGCAGTGATTTCGCCTATTTCCTACATCGATGATTTGGATACAGGCAAGCGCTACACCTTCTCTAAGGACGGACAACCAGGACCGATGTCTACGAAACTATACAATCACCTGCGTAACATCCAGTATGGCATTGAAGAAGACAAGCATGGCTGGACCACTGTGGTGATAGAATAAAAACTATAATGGGTAAAGGAAAATTAGCTAAGTTTGCAGATTTGGCCAGTTATCCACATGTGTTTGAGTATCCGTACTCAGTGGTGGATAATGTGCCGTTTGAAATGAAAGGAAAATGGGGTGAGTCGTTTTTTAAGAACGACCATCCCATTGTGCTTGAACTAGGTTGTGGTAGGGGAGAATACACCGTAGGCCTTGGCCGTCTGTTCCCTGAAAAGAACTTCATTGGCGTGGATATCAAGGGGGCTCGCATGTGGAGTGGCGCCACGGAGTCTCTGCGCTCAGGAATGACCAATGTGGCCTTCCTGCGCACCAACATTGAGATTATCGACCGCTTCTTTGCTACTGATGAAATCAGTGAGATTTGGCTCACCTTCTCAGATCCCCAGATGAAGAAACCCACCAAGCGCCTGTCATCTTCCTTTTTCCTGGAGCGTTATCGCAAATTCCTGAAAGACGGAGGCTTGGTGCATCTGAAAACAGATAGCAACTTCCTCTACACTTACACACGCCTGCTGATAGAAGAAAACCACTTGCCAGTGCAAGTGCAGACAGACGACCTCTACCATTCTGGTCAGGCCGATGAGATCTTAAGCATTCAGACCTATTACGAGCAGCAATGGCTGGATCGAGGGCTGAACATCAAGTACATCAAATTCGCTCTCCCCAAAGAAGGCACCCTCATTGAGCCAGATGTAGAGATAGAGATGGATGATTATCGTAGCTATAACAGAAGTAAGCGCAGTGGTTTGCAGACGGCGAAGTAAAGAATCTTTACGGTCGGAAGCGTTTGTAATCATTCCGACCTTTTTTCTTCTATACTCGATGAACTGAAAGGAAACTTCATTCATGAGACAGCCTATGTTTTAATATTTGCTCCCTTTTCTTCTGTTACAATCACGGCATAACATTTGGCAATTCTCTATGACAGTACGTCCCCCTTCACGCCATGGGGTGATATGGTCACCTTCCATAAACTCAAAGTCAAACTCTTTACCACAATGAGGGCAGATGTGATTTTGTTTTTCCCATACAGCCATTTTGATATCTTCGGGGAATGCCCGTAGGTCCAGATAATGCTCATCGCCTGTTAGTACATAAGGAATTATACCAGACAGACGCTGTATTTCACTGTCTCGCATAAGTTCGGAAATACGTATCCCCATAGCGACTGTATCTAGAGTTTCATTATGATAGTTGTCGTAGAGCAATGCCCAATCAAGGCCTTTCATAATCTTTCTGAACTTTTTCATGTCGAAATTGTTCATAGCCCAGTTCAAAACTGTCTGGAAATATTGCCAGAGATTATTTGCATTTGGGTCGTGTTGATGTTCAGCCATATACCCTACGGCACTTTGTCTTTTGCCTTCTCGTGTCTCATGGTCTGCCATCCATTCCAGTGCTTTTTTCAGGAAATCTTGGCGAATAGGTGTACCATTTACTAAATCTTTTCCTAAACGATAAGCTCCGCAGTTGGACTTTGAGAAGTGGCGTTTTGCACTAGAAACGAAGGGCCCAGCAAAGATGGCATTGTTGATTTCTTGTTCGTTGAGTGGCTTGCCAGCTATATTGATGGTCTTAAACCATTCCAGCTTTTCAGATGCTTCACCTTCACAGACATAGATTGTTAGAGGATAACTGAGAATCTTATGCTGAATATCTTCAGGTTGATTAAAGAAGTTTTTAAACTCATAAGAGAATTTACCAGCTACATACTCGCAAAGTGAAAGTGTGCGTTGTTGTCCATCCATCACCTCGTATGGGCATTCTGCATCTTCAGATCGCTTTACCCAGTACATAACGTTCAGTGGATATCCTTTAAGAACTGTAGTAATCACTGCCTGTTGCTCGCGTTCATTGTATATAAACTCTCGCTGATAAGGTGGACGTATGTCAAGCTTTCCATCAAAACCACGAACACCTTGTTCGTCATTATTGAGGTAACCTTTTGTAATATCACCAACGGTTACTTCTATTTGCTCAATTGTCATCATAGCTTCTTTGGATTTTTGTTTCGGATTAATAATCTTGAAAATACTTTTTTAGGCTTGCCAGTCCTTTGATATATTACTAAACTTTTCATATTTGCAGTGTAATGGCCAGTTCCACCATTTTTCCTGTAGTTATCAATCCACTCTTTTCCTATTGGTTTTATGCCTAATTTTTCAGCATAGTCACCAGTTTCAGCTCCGATTAATTCGAACTGTTCAGGGTTATAATACTGGATAAAGGTATCTGGAACTCCCATTATACCTTCGTAATCATATGGAATTTTTGTGACTTCATCTACGTCAATCGCATCAAAAGTTTCATATTTAGGATAATCCTCTTCATTGTACTTGCAAATCATATCGAATTCTTCATGGCGCTTGTTGTGGTCTAAGTTAGTAAACCATCCTATAGCAGGTACTTTTATATATTCATCAGGATTATAGCCTTTTGAACGAACATATCTACGATTTGCTTCTTCTACATTCTGATAAGGAGATTTATATACTAATGACAAATTATATCCATAACCAATCCACATCTTATTTTCAATAAAGTATGGGAAAATTTCATAAGCATGAATCATGGATGTGCGGGCTAGAATCAAGAATTTCTTCTGATATTCAATTAATTGAGCAACATACTCTCTTATAAGCGAGAATGGTGGATTGGTGACAACAATGTCGGCTTGTTTAAGCAGTTCGATACATTCAGGATCACGGAAGTCACCAGTTTTTAATGTTCCGATAACATTTTTATCATTTTGAAGCAGATATCTCACATCAGATAGGTCAACTGCCCCATCGCCATTCAGGTCCTTTACTTCTGTTATTTCTACCTTGTAAGCTATCTTCTGGGGTTCACTCTCATAGTCATCAAAGTGCAATAAAAGTTCATTACCCTGCACTGGTGAACCATTATAGCACGTACAGATGAGCTTCTTCAGCCCAAGTTGATTGAAACGAAGAGCGAAATATTTAAAGAAGTTGCTCTCGTAAGGGTCATCGCAATTGCACAGCACCACCTTGTTACGGAAGTGTGGCCAATAGTGTTGCAACTCCCGTTCAATGTCTGATAACTGCGTGTAGAACTCATCCTTTTTAGCTGTCTTTGCAGCGTTGAGATTTTTGTTTGCCATACGCTATGCATCTTTGCGTATTGCTTATCTTCGGGGTGGGCTTCTACAACAAAAAAGCATGGACGATAAATACTCATCCATGCTCTGAGGTTGTAGGATACCCACCAAACCGGATAAGTCACGCCCATGCATAACGCACAGGCGTTTGCGACTTATTCATTCGGTTTGATTTTTGAAACTTCCTACATTTCAGAGCAATTCCGAATAACAGCAAACGCTTGTTAATAATAATCCACAATGTTGTGAAGGATTAGCATCCTTCAAAGGCAAAGATAGTGCAAACCGCACACAGAACAAAATATTCTGGACTTTTTTTTATGTTGAAGTGCAGTCTATTGAGTGCTCTATGCCTCCCCTTATTGTTAGCATTAAGCATCTTTAGAGGTAAAACATTACTATCATTTTAAGTAAGACATTACCAATGTGCAGCTAGAGAGATTAGTAATGTGCAAGGCAAAACATTAGTAAAATGTTTGAGGGTTGATTTCTATATGAATGCAGGGCACAAACCATATGAAAACAGGTCACAACTCATAAGGATGCAGGGAACAAACCTATGAGTTGGGGGCTCATGAAAAAAAAAGAAAAAAGCAAAAAGTCTTCACTCTTCACAAGGATAGTTCAACACATTGTTATACAATGGTTTATTAGTATGAAGACCTGTCTCAGGTCTTCACAAGTCTTCACGGCAAAGTAAACTATTATCGGATTAGTCAACTTAAATCAGGAAATGACAAGGTGTGATGAGGCGTGAAGAGATGTGAAGAGTTTGCGCAACTCTTCACATCAATAACAGCATATTAGTCAGCGAGATATACCATGTTTGTGAAGAGTGAAGACTTATTTTGAGAATTTGTGAAAAAACTTTTTTCCTCACGAGGGAAAAATAAAAACCTCACGAGGGAGAAAAAGTAAAGTAGAAGTTGGTTAAAACTCAGCTTTTGCCTGAGCAATCATTTACTAGAACTAAACGGGTCGCTTACTAGAACTAAACAGGACGCTTACTTGGACTAAGCCCTATAAATTCTCATGAGAATATAAAAACAAGGACGGCTCTCATGTTCTTTGAGAACCGTCCTCGTTAATGGTTTGATACGTTATCGTTCTTTTACAATGCTTTATAGCTTTGCCAATTCAAGTACCTTGTCAACAGCTGCTGTCAGGCCATCAGCATTCTTGCCACCAGCAGTAGCATAGTGAGGCTGACCACCACCACCACCTTGAATCAGTTTGCCGGCTTCGCGAACCAAAGCTCCTGCATTCAACTCGTGGCTCTTCACCAGGTCGTCGCTGATCATTACACTGATAAGTGGACGGCCGTTCTCAGTTGAACCAATCACGCAGAACAGATTCTCAGGAATAGCCTCACGCACCTTGAATACCAAGTCTTTGGCAGCATTGGCTGCAATAGGCAAAACGGCTTTTACCACCTTTACACCATTACGGTTTTCTGCATGTGCCACCAACTGGTTCTTCATATTCTCAACAGCTTGTGCCTGGAACTTCTCGATTTCCTTCTTCATGTCATCGTGCTCGTTGATGTATCGCTGCATGGCTCCCATCAGGTCAGGGGCATTGTTGAACAATGCGCGCATGCCCTTGATGGTGTCTTCCATCGTGTAGAGCAAGTCTTCGAGCTTCTTACCAGTGATGGCCTCAATACGACGAACGCCAGCTGCAACACTGCTCTCACTCACAATCTTGAACATACCGATATGTCCTGTTGACTTCACGTGGATACCACCACAGAACTCTACACTGTCGGCAAACTGTACCACACGTACCTTATCGCCATACTTCTCACCAAACAAGGCAATGGCTCCCATCTTCTTGGCTTCTTCCAATGGGGTGTCGCGATGCTCTTGCAATGGGATATTGGCACGTATCTTTTCATTGACAATGCGTTCTACCTGACGCAACTCTTCATCTGTCACTTTCTGGAAGTGAGAGAAGTCGAAGCGAAGGGTCTCAGGTGAAACGAATGAACCTTTCTGCTCAACATGGGTACCCAAGACTTGGCGCAAGGCTGCATCTAATAGGGGGGTAGCGGAGTGGTTAGCTGCACTGGCGGCACGTTTCTCCAAATCAACGCAAGCCATGAAGTTGGCTTCAGGATGCTCAGGCTGTTTGTTGGCAATGTGTACGGTCATACCGTTCTCATGCTTGGCATCCACGATGTCGATGGTCTCGAACTCGCTGCAGATTACGCCACATTCGCCTACCTGACCACCCATCTCGCCATAGAACGGGGTGTAGTCGAGCACTATCTGATAGAATGTCTGTTTTTTCTGAGTAATCTTGCGGTAGCGAAGGATGTGACATTCGTATTCGCTATAGTCATAGCCTACGAACTCTGTTTCTCCCTCACGAAGCGTTATCCAGTCGCCTGTCTCAACAGCAGCTGCGTTGCGGGCACGGGCTTTCTGCTTTTCCATCTCTTCGCCAAACTGCTTCTCATCTACCGTCAGACCGTTCTCACGGCAAATCAGTTCGGTAAGGTCGAGTGGGAAGCCGTAGGTGTCAAACAAAGTAAATGCCTGCACACCATCCAATTCGGTCTTGCCTTTTGCTTTCACGTCATCCATCGCCTTGTTCAGCAGGTTGATGCCATTGTCAAGTGTGCGCAAGAAAGAATCTTCCTCTTCCTTCATCACCTTGGCAATAAGCTCACGCTGAGCCTCCAACTCTGGATAGGTAGCACCCATCTCGCGAATCAGCACAGGCAGCAGCTTATAGATAAATGCCTCTTTCTGTCCTAAGAAGGTATAAGCGTAACGAATGGCACGGCGCAGGATGCGACGAATCACATAACCAGCCTTGGCATTGCTTGGCAACTGTCCGTCGGCAATAGAGAAGGCGATGGTGCGCAAGTGATCTGCTACTACACGCATAGCTACATCCAACTTGTCGTCCTTACCGTATTGGTGACCCGACAATCGTCCAATCTCCTGGATGATAGGCTGGAAGATATCGGTATCGTAGTTAGACTGTTTGCCTTGCAGGGAGCGAACCAAACGCTCAAAGCCCATACCGGTATCAATAACCTTAGCGGGCAGAGGCTCAAGGCTTTGGTCGGCCTTGCGGTTA
>CALAEY010000036.1 GCA_937891085.1 uncultured Prevotellaceae bacterium
CGATATTGTCTTTCAGCGCAATGGAATCCGACACATACGATGCCCAGGAAGTTCCTGATATCACATGGACAATCAGGCAGGCCAGGCCAAAAGCCACCAGCGCGATAATTCCCGCATTCAGCAGTTGCCTGCCGATGAGCGAACCGCGTCCTTCACCCAGGACTTTCCGGGTATTGATGTTCTTGATACGGAAAGGAATCTCCGCAAAGGCGAAATTGATGAAGTTGATGATGGCAATGAGAATCAGCAGGATAGCGATGGCCGCCAGCGTGATGGTGATGGATCTGTTGGCGCTTGTGGTTCCGGCGCGTACGTCGCGTTCAAAGTGGGCATCGTGCAGGTTGCTGAGGCGGAATCCTTTGCGATATTTTGCAATCTCTTCATCAGAGGATCCTTCAAATAAATCCGGCACCAGCGCATCCAGAATGGCGGATTCTGTTTCCCGAACCTGAACTGGATCATTTAGTTTGAGGTAAGCCGCAAAAGACCATTCAGAGCCATCGTGCAGGAGCCAGTCACCCATATTCATAATGATGCCATAGTGAAGGCTATAGTTGCGGGGCGTGTTCTTGAAAACCCCGACGATGCGGCAATGGTCGTCTTCTCCCGTCAAAAGCAACTTACCCACGGCGCTCTCCTCTCCGAAAATTATCTTGGCGAAGGCTTCATTGAGAATGGCCGTACCCCTGGCAGTGAATTCCTTTGCCGAGCCTTCCACCCATTCGAAAGGGAAAACCGACAGCAGTGCGCTGTCCACCTGTACGGAAGGAATAATAATAGCCGACTCCTTGTCTCCTTCTTTGTAAAAGACCTGCTGCCCCGTCTCGTGAAGGGTTCCAACGGCCTCTATATTCGGGCTGGCATTACGGACTAGTTCGATGATTGGCCGGCCGATATGCGTACTGAAAAGCCCTTGGTCAATCCAGTTGTTCTCCAGCCGGAACACCTGCTCATGTCCCTCGAAGTTCTTGTCATAGGTGGCATCCCATTTCACCTGCACCATCAGGATCATCGCCGCAGCAAACGCCACGCTCATCCCGAGGATATTAATCAGCGTCGAAACGCCTGTCTTTCTGAATACTTTCATAGAATTTATTCTTTTTTCAACGCCTCGGCCGGATTCGTCCGGGCGGTCTTGATGCTTTGATACAATACGCTCGCGATGGCTATCAGCGCCACTACAGCCCCGGCTGCAAGGAATATCCACCAGTAAAGGTCGATTCGGTGGCCGTAGCCCGAGAGCCAATGATTCATGATGAGCCAGGCAATCGGTACGCCGATGACAAAGGCAATCCCCACCATCTTCATGAATGACAGCACCAGTTCTTTCAGCACGCCGGAATAATCGGCCCCAAAGACTTTTTTCACCGACACGCTGCGAATCTCCTGCTGCATATAGTAGGAGCTCATCGCAAAGAGGCCCAGGGCACTCACCAGGATGGACAGCAGCGTGAAGATAAAGACAATCTTGAGCACCCGGCTTTCGTCCTTGAAACCGTCCGCAATCATCTCCTCGATGTACTGACCCTCAAAGAGCCTGCCCGGGAACACTTCTCCGGCCACGGCTTCCACCCGCTTCTTGGCAGCGGCCTGGTCGCCGGTCGTTTTCACCAGGAGCACCCAAGGATAATCGTCATCCGGATTCTCTCCGCGGTTGTAAATCATCGCGGCGCTCTGGTCCTGCTCCAGCGGGCGGATTTTGAAATCATAGTAAATGCCGCCGATGCTTCTTGTGCCGTTCTGGGCCGTCTGGAATTCCGTTGCCGTTTCCTCGATGCCGATTTGTTTGAAAGCATATTCATTGAGCCACCATTTGTTTGGTTGATGGTTATCTTGCTTCACCTTTAAGCCCAGGATGTCAAAATATTTGTCATCCCCTTGGATTTGTTGGAAGGACACCCAATGTCCGTCAGGCATTTCCATGGTCCAGTTGTTCGTTCCTCCCAGCGGAATGCCGTCACCCTGGCCCACTTCCTCCACGCAGGGCTCCTCCCGCCATTTATCCAGCAGCGGACGGATCTTCCCGGTCTGGCCGAAAGCATTGTCCACCACCAGGATGTCCTTGGTATTGTAACCCAGGTCCGCCGATACCATGTGCCGAATCTGGAGGCCAATCGTCAGGGCGCTCACCAGCATCACCACGGCCACGACATTCTGAACCACGATAATGACCTTGCTGTAAACCGTCTTGGTCTTGAGCCGAAGCGTTCCCCGGACAATCTCAATAGGCTGCGCTTTCTGGATGAGCAGCGCCGGGACAATACCGGAAAGGATACCCAGCACCAAGATAAATCCCAGCACCAACAGGATATTGACTGGTGTAACGGCCTTGAAAACAGACACCTGATACTCCAGAATTCGGGAAGCCGTAGGCGCAAGCGCTTCGGCCAGCAGGATGGCCAGCAGCATCGAAATGCCGCAGATGGCTGTGCTTTCCGCGATCATCTTGAAGAAGATGCTCCGTTTCTCGGCCCCCACCAAACGACGGGTAGCCATCTCCTTGGCGCGGAATCCCGTAAGTGCCGTAGTCATGTTGATATAGTTCAGCACGGCAAATGCCAGCAGCAGGATGCACATCGCCAGCAGCAGGTTCACGAAACTCCGGTTGCCGAACTGGATCGTTTCCGTGCCGTCCTGATTTCCCGATTCCAGGAAATACATCTCCCTGAGCGGAATGAAACGCACATCGTTATACTGGCTTTTGTACACCCAAAAATTCTCCTTCAGCCAGTCCAGGACAGCATCGTGCTTGGACCGTAGATCTGCACCGGGATGCGTCATCACGAAGCAGATACCGCTGCCGGCGTTGCTCATCTCCTCATTGTTGGCCGAATTTCTCTTGGTCATAATTTCGCCCCGCATCAGCACATCCGGAGCCTTCAGGATGGAATTGCCAAAGTCTTTATAGACACCACATACGGTAATAAGCGGTCCACCTGCGTCATTGAACTGGATGACCTGGCCGATGGGGTCTTTGTCCCCGAAATGCGCGTTGGCAAACTCCTCGCTTATCATACAGCGGTCCCAGGAGATGCGCCAATCGGCTTTGTTGCCCTTGGTGAGTTCATAACTGAATATCTCAAAGAAGGTACTGTCCGCCGCCATCGTGCTGCCGTAAACCAGTTCGCCGCCGATGGTGAAAGCATCGGCCGAAGCCATATTCGCCACGCAGCAACCCTTCTCAATCTCCGGGAAGTTGTTCTTGAGGTGCTTATCCAGCCAATAACCCATCGTGACGCGCTGTTCACTGGCGACGATATAGACCCTGTCGGCATTCTCCTGGAAAGAATCCGTGCTCAGCTGCCGCTGCACATACACCGCCAGCAGAAGCACGAACGCCATGGACACCGTGAGGCCCACGAGGTTGATAGCCCCGTATAACTTATTCTTCTTAAGGAAGTTCCAAAAACTTTTCATAACTTAGAATACCAATACATCACTATCCCCATAAGTCTCATACCCCGAAGTAATTACTTTCTCTCCTGGTTCCAGGCCTTCCAGCACTTCGTAGTACTGGGGATTCTGGCGTCCGATGCGGATTTCACGCTTCACGGCTCTGTTGCCATCTTTATTCACCACATAGATCCACTTGCCACCTGTCTGCTGGTAGAAGGAACCACGAGGGATGAGGATGGCTTCTTCAGGCTGCCCCAGTTGCAGATTGAGGTAGTAGGTCTGGCCGCTGCGGATGTTGTCAGGCTGCACTCCGTCGAACTTGAAGTCGGCCTTGAACTTGCCGTCACGCACCTCTGGATACACCTTGCGAATCAGGGTGGAGAAGGTGTCTCCCTGACGCTCGAAAGTGGCCTCCAGCCCTTCCACCACACGGTCTATGTAGTGCTCGTCTATCTGCGCCTCTACCTTATAGGTACCCACGGAGTTGATCTGTCCTATCTTGGTACCACTGGCAATGCTCTGCCCCAGTACCACATCCAGCAGGCCCAGCTCACCATCGATGGGAGCCTTCACGACGAGGTTGCTCTTGCGCTTGCGAATCATCTGCATATTGAGCTGCATATTCTCTAAGCTCTCCTCCATGCGGTCTATCTGCGTGCCACGATAGAGGCTGTCTTGCTTGGAGCGCTCACGGATGAGCTCATACTTCTGCTGCGCCAGTCGGTAGTCTTCCTCTGCTTTCAGATACTCCTCCTTGGCGATGAGCTTATCCTCATAGAGGGCCTTTTGCTGCTCGTAAGTGCGGCGCAGGCGTTCTACCTGTGTGCCATATTCCAGCACGTTCTGGCGCACATCGAGCTTCTGCTGCTCCATCTGTATCTGCGTATTGCGCAGGATGTTCTCCTTCTCTGCCAGTTCGGCTTCGGAGTTCAGGATGGAGAGGTCCAGATTGTCATTGCTCAGCACCAAGATGGGGTCGCCCGCCTGCACGGCCGAGCCCTCTTCAATCAAGATGGTCTCTACAATGCCCCCTTCTTGCGGACTAAGCTGAATGGTGGTCATGGGCTGCACCCTGCCGCTGATGCGGATATAGTCGTTAAACTCTCCTCGCTCTGCGGTAGTTACCACCACCGTATCCTTGTCCACACGCAGGGTCTTGTTGTTGGGGCGGGCTATCAGGTAAACGATAAATGCCACGAGCAATGCTCCTAACCAGTAGGGAAGGGCTTTCTTGGTGAATGCTACCCTCCAGCCTGTTACTTTTTCGATTGTCTTATCCATATCTTTATTGTTCTATGTATGCTATACCATTATAATATCTTACGACTGCCTGCTTGATGAGGTACTTGAAGAGTGAGTTCATCTCATCGGCCTTGGCTTTCAGGTAGTTGTTGTTGGCTGTCTGATATTCCAGCGGAGAGATGAGGCCTTGCTCCAGTTTCTTGTGGTTGAGCAGGTAGGCTTCCTCTTGCACTTCGGCCTTATGCTGTGCCTGCAGATAGGCAGTGGCACTGCCGTCGCGGTCCTGAACGGCCCTGCGAACCTCAGACTCGATGTCGCGCCGCTTCTGATCCAGTTCTGCTGTGGCTTTCTTGTAGGCATTGCGCTTCTTGGAGATGTTGGAGGCTCTGCTCAGGCGGTCCCACAGGGGGATGGTGAGCGACATCTCCACATATTCACCACGATTGTTGCGGAACTGGTTACCGAATGAGGCGGTATGGGCTCCCTGGTAGGTGTAGTAGCTGGTGTTCCATCCGGCATAGATGCCCACGGTGGGAAGCACCTGCCACTTAGCGGTATTGAGCTCTCGCTTGGCATTCTGCTGCTGCCAAGTGGCCATCTGTACCTCTGGATTGTTGGCTAAGGCAAAGCCCACAATACTTTCAGCATCAGTCTCAGCGGTGGCAGGCTGTGCTTCGATGGTGGTCTCTATCTGTAACTCTTCCTCTTCGGGCCAGAACATCAGGTCGGCCAGAATCATGCGCTGATCCAGATACATGTTGTGCGTATTGGTAAGCTCATACTGCCTGTCGGCCAGGTTGGCTTCCATCTCCACCACATCAGCGTGGCCTTTCTGTCCCAGTTCTTCTTGGCGACGGGCCAGCTTCAGCGATGCCTCTGCAGCGGACACTTGCTCTTGATAAACCTCAGACAGGCGCTTGTAATACACCACATTATAATAAGCTTCCATCACGGCCAGACAGATGTCGGCTTCTGCCTGCTGTTCTTCCGACTTGGCAATGAGTATGCCCGTCTTGGAGATTTTATAGTTGTTCACAGCCTTGAAACCATCAAACAGGTCATACCCCATACTGATGCTGTAGTTGTTGTGAAACGACGTGGTGGTGAAGTAGGTGTTGGTCTGCGGGTCTATGCTACGTCCGAAGTTGTAGTAGGCATAGGTCTGCGCGTTGATAGCTGGGGTGAACAGCGTGAGGGCGGCATCACGACGGGCAATGCGCGCATCGCCGATGGCTGCCTCCTGAATCCGCATCTTGGTAGAGTTGGAGATGGCGTATTCCATGCACTCGTGCAGAGTCATCACCTTTCCTTGGGCTTCTTCAGACTGTGCCCAGGCTTTCGTCACCCCAAGAAAGGTGCCTGAAATGGCCATCAAAACGGTTATAAAATACTTTTTTGTCATCACATCAGAAATTTACATATTTTCATGCCAAAGTATAAGCATAAACCGTGCCAAACTCGCAATACGTTGATTTTCAAGGATGTGATGAATTTGTGAAAGTGTAAAGCATTGTAAAGACGCTTTACAACTTTACACTTTCTTTACACTTTTCGTAGGGGGATTATCTGAAGCGAAGTTCGAAGACCGTCTGTGTGCTGTCGCTTTTTAGCAGCTCGATGCTGCCGTTGTGGTTGCGCATGATCTGGCGGGAGATGCTGAGGCCTATGCCCGTGCCTTCTTTCTTGGTGGTGAAGAAAGGGATGAAGATTTGTTCCTGACTGCTTACGGGGATGGGCACTCCGTCATTGGCCACCCAGATGATGACCTCATCGTCTTGCCCCATCTGGGCAGTGATGTCGATATGCTTGGCTCCTGCCTGCAGGGCATTCTTCAAGAGATTGATGAGGATTTGGGAGATCTGCCCCTCGTCTGCATAGATCATCAGGTCGGCATCCAGGGAGTGGTAGGTGCATACGGCTCCGCAAGATGCTACAAATTCACTGTTGAGTGAAATGACTTGCCCCATGAGCTCCTCCAAGACAAGGGCTTTACGTATCGGACGGGCCACACCGCTAAGTTGGCGGTAGGTCTGCACAAAGTCTATCAGGTTTCTGGAACTCTCGGAGATGGTTTCAAGACCCGACTTTACGTCCAGTTCACTTTGGCCGTTTTCGTCCATCGACTTGGCCAGGGCATCACTCAGCGAGGCGATGGGCGATACCGTATTCATGATCTCGTGGGTGAGCACGCGTATCAGCTTGGTCCAGGAGTCCTGCTCATGGGCTTGGCGCTGACGTTCGAAGATGGTGCGTATGCGATTGAGCGTACGGTTGAACTTGCTCTTCTCCTGAAATCGGAAGTTGAGTTCTCCGTCTTCCATCGCATCCATCATGTAGGCCACCTTCTTGATGTCTTCATGGCGCGTATAAAGTGCCGCTGCAATCGCTACGATGATGGCAACGATGACTGCTACTGCTACAATATGCCAGATAGTGAAGGTCATAAGCCGTATTTTTTCAGTTTTGCATAAAGGGTAGGGCGGCTCACGCCCAGCATCTTGGCAGCAGCCGAGATATTGCCACCCGTGCGTTCCATCGCATTGCGCACCAAGTGTTCCTCGTCACTCTCGCTCATAGCTCTGAGGTTGGCGCTGGCTTGGGCAGCTTGCGTGTGCTCAGTCTTGATGTCCTTGGCTGTCAGGGTGGTGCCTTCTGAGAGGATGACCGCCTTCTCCATGCAGTTCTGCAGTTCACGGATGTTGCCTCCCCAACGATAGCTTTTCAGCACCTCGGCAGCGCCCTCATCCAGTGCGTTCAGAGGGCGGTGGTACTTCTCCGCATAGCGCTTCAGGAACAGCTGCGCCAGTGGCACGATGTCTTCCTTGCGCTTGCGCAGAGGCGGCAGGGCGATGTGCACCGTGTTGATGCGGTAGTAGAGGTCTTCGCGGAAACGCCCCTCACGTACCAGTGCCTCCAAGTCCATGTTGGTGGCACAGATCAGACGTATGTTCACAGGGATAGTCTTCGATCCACCCACACGCACGATGCTGCGGTTCTGTATGGCACGGAGCAACTTAGCCTGCAGGTGCAGGGGGATGTTGCCTATCTCATCGAGGAAGAGCGTGCTGCCATCGGCTTGCTCGAACTTGCCCGCATGATCGGCATGGGCATCTGTGAAGGCTCCTTTCACATGGCCGAAGAGCTCACTCTCAAACAGCGTCTCTGTGATGGCACCCGCATCTACGGCCACCATGGGCTTGCCACTGCGCAAGCTATGGGCATGGATCTCTTGCGCCAGCACATCCTTACCCGTACCGTTCTCACCCGTGATGAGCACAGTGGCATCGGTGGGCGCTATCTTGCTGAGCGACTTCTCTATCTCCCTCATGGCAGGGCTGGTACCCCAGAACATTGGGCTTACAGAAGCAGGAGCATCACTGGTCTGCCTATCCTTGCTTCGTGCTTTGCGGGCCTTGTCCCTCGCTGCACTGAGCACCTCCACCAGCTTGGCATTTTCCCAAGGCTTCACGATGAAGTCGAACGCCCCGCGCTTCATGCCCTCCACAGCCAGTTGGATATCTGCATAGGCTGTGAACAGCACCACTTCTACATCGGGTGCCGACTTTTTGAGCTCGGAGGTCCAGTACAGACCCTCATTGCCCGTGTTGATGGAGGCGTTGAAGTTCATGTCGAGCAGTACCACATCTGGGCGTAGCTGCTCCAAGGCCGTCATCAGCATGGTGGGGCTGGGGATGGTCTTCACCTCAGCAAAGTACAACGGCAGGAGTATCTCCAGTGCCTTGTGGATGCCGGCATTGTCGTCAACAATCAGTATTTTTCCTAATTTCTGTGTTGCCATCACGTAGTCATTATTCATTTACTGGGGGCAAAGATATAAAGTTTTTGGTACATCAAGCCCATGCCTTGCGAAAAAATATTGATGGCTTAGGGCAAGAAACATGGCTGCTTGGTAGGTAAAACTCCCTGCCCTGCGTGATAAAACGCTGCGCTCCGTGATGTAAAGTTTAATCAGCAGTGGTGTCTGTGCAGACAACACTGCTGTCTGTACAATCACCACTGCTGTCTGCACAGACACCAGTGCTGATTGAAGTTTGCTACGCCATGCAGCTCGTTTCCTATGTAGTGCCTTTGGCTTTTGCTTTGCGGTTTTGCAGGTTCACCGTCTCTGCCTTCATGCCTCCGAAAAGCCCAGCTTCGATTTTTCCTTTCACCTTTCACCAAGAGGCAGAAAAGTGATGATTTGTATCTACAATCTCGCGTGAAAGGACTTTGCTTTCCTTTCACCGCCTTTCACGCCCTTTCACCACATGGCATGAAAGATGGTGAAAGGAGGTGAAAGGCGGTGAAAGAGAACGACTTTTCTTTCACGTATGAAAACATATAACATTCAACGTCTTTTGCCGTGTTGGTGAAAGGTGAAAGGAAAAAAAGAGTTGGCGTTATATGCAGAAATTCTTACATTTGTACCCAGTATGAACTAAACAATGAATAGTATGGAAAATCACATTACAAGGGAGGCTGCGTGGGAGCTGCTGAAAAAGTACAACAAGGAAGCGTTTCATCTGCAGCATGCGCTGACGGTGGAGGGCGTGATGCGCTGGTATGCCCGCTCGATGAGGTGCTGCTGAAGACGATGGATGCCATGAGGGCCTGTGAAGCGGATGTGATGAATGAAATGAAAGAGCAGGGTATCGGTTGACGATACCCTGCTCTCATATAATGGTTTAGCCTAGGCTAAGAGTTTCTTCACCATCTCATTGATGGCACGGCCTTCGGCCTTGCCAGCGAGTTGCTTGGTAGCAGTACCCATCACCTTACCCATGTCTTTCATGCTGGTGGCTCCTACGGCCTCGATGATCTGCTTGATGGCTGCTTCCAGCTCCTCACCGCTGAGCATCTTTGGCAGGTAGCGCTCTATGACGGCTACCTGTGCCAACTCTTCATCGGCCAGGTCCTGACGGTTCTGCCCCACATAGATCTGGGCAGCGTCCTTGCCTTGCTTCACCAGTTTCTGCATCAGCTTGAGAGCGTCTTCATCGGTCAGGGTATCGTTGGCTCCTGGGGCGGTCTTGGCCTCCAGGAATACTTTCTTCACATTGCGCAGGGTCTCCAGCGCTACTTTATCACGGGCCTTCATGGCGGCCTTGATATCTTCACTGATTTGTTCGAATAACATAGGCAATTATGAATTATAAATTATAAATTATGAATTATTAATTATTAATCCTTAATTCTTAATGTTTAATGTTTAATGTTTAAAAAGTTATCACGTTGGCACTGCCAGCCTCGGCATCGATAGCAGCATTGGCCTGCTGCTTGAGCTGAGTGGAGTCTTCCTTGGCTTTCTGGCGGAGGCCATCCAGTTCGGCACGAGTGCGACTGAACGTCGGTGAGCCTTCTATCATGTCGATGAGGGCGTCATTGTCCATATCCTCGGCTGAGAAGAGGTAGATATAGTTGTGCTTATACTTATTCTTCTCGGCGTTGGTGCGGCCATAGATGTGGCTGATGAGGTCCAGATTTTTGGCTTCCTCCTCGGCATCGGCTTCCTGCTGTTCCTTGGTGCGCTCGTCGTGAAGCTTGTCCATGCCAGGAATGCTTGAAGAGCCGAAACCAGTAGCGAGTACGGTGAACTTCACGCTCTTGCCCAGGCTGTCGTCTTCGGCCTCACCCCAGATTACCTCGATGTTAGGATCAAGGCTCTCCATGAAGGTGTCTATCTCGTTGGTCTCTTCGATGAGCAGCGGTGCCTCCTTACTCCAAGAGATGTTGAAGAGGATCTTCTTGGCGTTGGAGATGTCGTTGTTGTTGAGCAACGGCGACTTCAGGGCATTCTCGATGGCGAACTTCAGGCGTTTCTCGCCCTCAGCGATACCTGTAGACATGATGGCCACGCCACCGTCTTTCAGGATCTTCTTCACATCGCGGAAGTCCAGATTGATATTGCCTTCCATGGTGATGATCTCGGCAATGCTCTTGGTGGCAATGGAGAGGATATCATCGGCCTTGGCAAAGGCTTCGCGCATGGTGGTCATGCCATCTGTGTAGATCTCACGCAGGCGCTCATTGTTGATGACCAACAGGGCATCGACGTTCTTCTGCATCTCTTCCACACCCTTCAGGGCCTGGATGATCTTACGATTGCGCTCAAAGAGGAACGGGATGGTGACGATGCCGATGGTGAGCATGCCCATCTCCTTGGCGATGCGGGCTACGGTAGGCGCAGCACCTGTGCCTGTGCCGCCTCCCATACCTGCGGTGATGAACACCATCTGGGTGCCGTCAGTGAAGAGGCGCTTGATCTCGGCTACGCTTTCCTCTGCAGCCTCGCGTGCCACCTTGGGATCATTGCCAGCACCCAGGCCGCCTGTGGTCTTGGGACCTAATTGTATCTTGATGGGTATCTCTGATTTCTTCAGTGCCTGAAGGTCTGTATTACAAAGTACGAATGTGACATCGTGGATGCCTTCCTTGAACATGTGCTTCACGGCATTGCCGCCGCCACCACCTACACCTATCACCTTGATGATTTTAGGGGAGTCGGTAGGAAGTTCAAAAGGAACAATCTCATCGCCCATAAATTCCAGTGGGCTTTCCAAATCATTGATATTCAGTTCTTCCATAACTCAGTCTTTATTTAGTGGTGTCATCTGTCAAATTATCTTCCTCGGCAAAGAGCTCGTTGGTGATCTTGCCCAGAGTCTCAGTGAACCAGCCTCTGCCTTTCTTTTTCTTCTCGGCGGCTTTCTCTTCCTTCCTACGGAGCTTGTCTTCTTCCTCCTTGCGGCGCTTCTCTGCGGCTTCCTGCTCGGCACGTGCCCTGCGGGCCTCTTCTTCCTGGCGCTTCAGGTCTTCATCTTCAGCAAACATGTCGCCTGTCGTAGGTTCTTCTTGTACCACGGGCTTTGGCTCTGGCTTCGGCTCTGGCTTCCAGCAGTTGTCTGTACCCATGCAGAGCAAGCCGATGAGGGCATTGGTGTTGCCATCTTTATTGATGGAGGCATTGATGCCTTCCAGACGCTGCTGTGCAGAGAGGGCTTTGCGCACCTTCTCTATGGCGCTGGCTTTCTTGAAGGCCTCTTCCAGACCAGGGAGCTTGCAGGCTCCGCCTGTGAATACCACGCCTTGCAGCAGCTTGTCTTCATAACCTGAAAGCTGTATCTGGTTCCAGACGTTGGCCACGATCTCTTCTACACGAGACTCAATGATGTCATTGATCTGGGTAGCTAAGACGGTGCGGCCGTCGAGGAGCTTGTACGACTTCTCGGCCTCTTCTTCGCCGTCTATAGGCTTATAGCTGAGCTTGATCTGCTCGGCTTCCTCTTCTTCTATCAGCAGGGTGGTGAGGTCTTTGGAGATGGCGTTGCCACCCAGGGGGATGACGGTCATGTAGCGCATCAGGTTGTTCTTGTAGATGGTCACAGTGGTGGTTTCTGCACCGAAGTCTACCAGGGCACAGCCTGCACGCAACTCATCTACGGTGAGTACGCTGTGTGCCAACGCACGAGGGATGATGAAGATGTCGGCGGTCTCTACGTGCGCCTCCTCGAAGCTTTGCTCCAGATTCTTACGCATGGAAGCGCGGGCTACCACGTTCAGGAATCGGGCGCTGAGGTGCTGACCTGTCACGCCAACAGGCTCGTTCACCAACTTGCCGTCGATGTTGTATTCTTGAGGCTCAAAATCTAAGATACACATGTCTGCGATGGGGTCTTCACGGTTCTCATCGCAGATTTGGTCAATCAGAGTCTGTGAGATTTTCTCCTCACCAGTCAGTTCGCGGTTGATCTCATTGTTCACCGTTCTCATGGATTGCCCGCCAATGCCTACATATACTTTGGCAATGGAACTTCCCAGCTGAACTTCAAGTTGCCTGATGACAGAGCTCAGGGCTGCCTTGGCCTTGTCGATGTTGAAGATAAGGCCCTTGCGGATGAACAGGCGTGCATCTTCGAAGGCGTAGGCCAACACGTGGATGCTCCCGTCTGCATTCTTCTGCCCTGCCATGCCGGAGATTCTTGAAGAACTCAGTTCGATGGCGGCTATAAAATCTGTTGTTGCCATAATATAGGATGTAATTTCATTATTATCTATCGTTTGGTGCAGACTATCTGGTTGCTGAATTCGATGTTTATCACAGAATACTTGTTCCAACCTACTTGGTTGAGCACTTTCTGGTAGAATATCTTCAGGCGTTCCAGCTTCTGCTCGTAGCCGTTGATCTTTCCCATATATATAATGTGGTCTCCTACGCGTGGCACAAACTCGATGTTGTTGCCAGAAACCACGTTGATCTGTTCTATTTGACTATTCCAGAACTCATTATTCTGCAGGAAGATGCCGAGCTTGTAGAGCTCCTTGCTGGCAAACTCCTTGCTGACGCGGCCCGTCACCACGGCCAGATGGGCGATGTTCCTGCGGGCAGGGATGATGCTGCCTTCACCATCGAGGAAGTAGTCGTCACCGTTGCTGGCCATCACCCTGAGGACGGGGATGCGCTGCTCGATGTCGATGCCTATCTTACCGCTGGGCGTGCGGAAGCAGTCCACGCGCTTGATGGCGGGATGCCCCCCGATGATCTGCTCCAACTTGATGGTGTTGATGGAGTCCAGATTCTTCCCGATGGGGTTCTGTTTGTTGGTGCTCAGCAGGTTGAGAATCTCCTTCTTGGTGATGAACCCTGCTTCCGTGGAGTCTACGGAGACCAGCTCAATGTCTTCGCATACCAGTCCTTCCGGCTTCTTGCTGAAAGCCGTGATGGCCACTATCAGGTAGGCTACGACTGCCAGTAGCAGTATGCTCAGGAATATTCTCTTCACTATCGACATGCGGCATTCAGTTTTTAGGGGTCAGTATTTCTATCATCTCAGGGATGTAATTGTCCATATCTCCGGCTCCCAGCACGATGATCACTTCGCGTGGCTTCTGCTTCAGCAGGTCCAGCACTTCTTCCTTCTGGCAAAGTGTCTTCTCGATGCCAGGGCGCAGGTTGTCGTAGATGAGCTTGCTGGTGACGCCTAGTATGGGCTGCTCACGGGCAGGGTAGATATTGGTGAGTATCACCTCATCAAGCAGCGACAGGCTCTTGGCGAAGTCTGGGTAGAAGTCGCGCGTACGGGTGTAGAGGTGTGGCTGGAAGATAGCGGTGATTTTCTTGTCTTGATACAGCTCGCGGATGGAGCGCACGCTCTGCTCTATCTCGGCAGGGTGGTGGGCATAGTCGCTTATCAGTACCACCTCCTTGGTCTTCAGGCGGAAGTCGAATCGGCGATCTACGCCGCTGAAGCTGCGCATGGCTTCTCGAATCTCCGTAGCATTGGCACCGTTCAGGTAGGCCAATGCCATGGCGGCGATGCCGTTTTCGATGTTGATGCTCACAGGCACCCCCAGCTGGATATCCTCTATGCGGCCATCGGGAGTGATAAGGTCGAAGAAAATCTCTCCGCCTCCGATGCGTATGTTGGCAGCATGGAAGTCGCCCTCGTTTCTGCTATAGGTATAGATGCGTATGCCAGGCTTCACATCGGGTTTCAGCTCCAAGCCCGTGTGCACAATCAGGGCACCGCTTTCCTGTATCAAGGAGGTGTAGTGGCGGAAGCTCTCTAAGTAGGCTTCCTTGGTGCCATAGACATCCAGATGGTCGGGGTCTGTGGCAGTGACAACCGTCATGTAGGGACGCAGCCAATGGAAGGAGCGGTCGAACTCATCGGCTTCTACCACCGTGAAGGGACTGTCCTTCGAGAGCAACAGGTTGGTTTCGTAGTTCTTCGAAATGCCTCCCAGGAAGGCTGTGCAACCCAGAGCCGACTGGTAAAGGATGTGGGCAGCCATGGTGCTGGTAGTGGTCTTGCCATGCGTACCGGCTACGGCCAAACATTTGGTGCCTTGCGTCACGGTGCCCAAGACCTGCGCACGCTTCTGAATCTCAAATCCATGCTGAAGGAAGTAGGTCAGTTCCTTATGACTCAAAGGAATGGCGGCTGTATAAACCACCAGCGTGGTTTGAGGATCACGGCAGTAGTCGGGTATCAGGGCTGCGTCTTCCTCATAGTGAATCTCTGCGCCTTCCTCAATGAGGCGGGCGGTAAGTTCGCTGGGGGTACGGTCATAGCCTGCCACTGCCTTCCCTTTGGAGAGGAAGAAACGGATCAAGGCGCTCATGCCGATGCCTCCGGCACCTACGAAATATACAGATTTGATGTCTTCTAATGTCATTTTCCTTACGCTTTAATCAGTTTCAGCACTTCCTTGGCGATGATGTTGGCAGAATCTGGCAGGGCCAGCGTAGCAATGTTGGTGCTGAGGCTCTGCAGTTTCTCATCGTCGCGCACGGTTTCCAGTGCCACAGGAATCAGGTTATTTACAGCCTCGGAGTCTTTCACGTAGAGGGCTGCGTCCTTGCTTACCAATGCCAGGGCATTCTTGGTCTGATGGTCTTCGGCCACATTGGGTGAAGGCACCAGGATGACAGGCTTGCGGAGCAGGCAGAACTCGGAGATGGAGCCAGCGCCTGCCCTTGAAATCACGAGGTCGGCAGCTGCATAGGCATCGTCCATGTTCTTGATGAACTCCGTGATGAAGAGGTTGGGCACACTGGCTACGCGATGGTCTTTCACTGTTTCGCCCGTCTTTTCCTTGACGAAGTCTTCCACCTCTTCTATATATATCTTACCTGTCTGCCAGATGAACTGGATGTCCTTGTTCTCCTTGATGGTCTCGAAGGCGGCCTTCATGGTGTCATTGATGGTGCGGGCCCCCAAGCTGCCACCTACGATGAGGATAGTTTTCTTGGCCACATCGAAGCCGAAGCTGCCCATGGCCTCGTCATGATTAGCTTGGTGGGTGAGCAGGTTCTGGCGCACTGGGTTACCAGTAAGTATGATGCGGTCGGCAGGGAAGAAGTTCTCCATGCCTTCGTAGGCTACGCAGATCTTGCTGGCACTCTTGGCGAGCAACTTATTCGTTACACCTGCGAAGGAGTTCTGCTCCTGTATGAGGATAGGAATACCCATCTTGCTGGCTGCCTTCAGGGTAGGACCGCTGGCAAATCCACCTACACCCACGGCTACCTGCGGCTTGAAGTCCTTGATGATCTTACGTGTCATCCACAGGCTCTTGGCCAGTTTCACCAAGACGGGGAGGTTGTTCAGCAACTTCTTTCGGTCGAATCCTGCCACAGGCAGGCCTATGATTTTGTATCCAGCGTCTGGCACGCGCTGCATTTCCATTCTACCCTCTGCACCCACGAAGAGAATCTCTGCATCTGGGCGCATTCCCTTGATGGCATTGGCAATGGATATGGCGGGGAAGATGTGTCCTCCAGTGCCGCCTCCGCTGATAATAATACGTGGTTTCATAGTGCTATGTATTTCTTGTTATTCTAATTCTACATCATTGTTCATCACTTCCGAGGTGGGGTCTTCTCCGGTCTGGATTTCTGTTTCAGAGACGTATTCCCCTTCACCTGTTGTAACTGTAAGCGGAATGGCATTGGCTGCCTGCTTCTGCTCTTCCAACTCTGCCACATAGCGACTCACGCTAAGCAGCATGCCGATATAGATGCAGTTGATGACAATCGACGTACCACCTCGGCTTACGAGGGGTAGGGGCTGCCCGGTGACGGGGGCCAATCCCACAGCTACCATCATGTTGAAGAGGGCCTGTATTACCAGTAGCAAGGCGATGCCTATCACCAGGAAGGCAGGGAACGAGTGCCTGCACTTCTGCGCTATGCGTCCAGCCCTAACCAGCAGGCATATGTAGAGAAATACCACGACGATGCCTCCTACCAAGCCCAACTCTTCGATGACAATGGCATAGATAAAGTCGGAGTACGCTTGGCTTAGGAAGTCGCGCTGCACAGAGTTTCCTGGTCCCTTGCCTATGATGTTGCTGGTGGCGATGGCGATGCGGGCATGCCCCACCTGTCCGTTCTCATTAATGTCGAACTTAGCCGCTGGCACTTTCTCACTGCTGAAGTCGGTGATGCGCTCTTTCCAAGTGCTGAAGCGGTGTCCCAATGGTATCTTGTTCAGAGTGCTGTTGGGCGTCAGCACCAAGAAGGCCACGAAGACGGAGAGCAGTGCTCCCAAAATGGCTGCGGTGAGGATGAGCTTCATCTTCTCTACTCTGCCTATGAACATCATCAGGAAGACCGTTCCGAAGAGCAAAGCTGCAGTGGACCAGTTTTCCGGGGCTATCAGTGCACATCCTGTCAGGGTAATGATCATGATGTACTTGAAGGCATTGGGGCTGGCGCCTTCTTCCGTTTGCTTCTTCGATAGGATGAAGGCGGTCACAATGATGATGGCCATCTTGGCAAACTCCGAAGGCTGGAAGTCGATGCCGAAAAGACTCAGCCAACGGGAGGCGCCATTCACAGCTGTTCCGATGACCATCACCAGTACTAAGAGCACATAGGAGATAGGAAGCAGCAGTAAGGGGATGGCTTGGAACCACTTGTACCTCACATTGTGCACCAAGACCACGATGCCAAGGCCGAAGAGCAGGTACATGCTGTGGCGGGTGATAGGCTGCCAGTAGTTGCCCGACCTATAGGCCAAGGAACTGGTGGCGCTGAAGACCTCCACTATCGAAATCATGCAGAGCATCAGGAAAATGATCCAGATGACCTTGTCGCCCTTGAATATGTTCTTTAAAAGATCCATGTTATTTCTCAGAGTTCTGTTGCATATTTTCTAAACTGGTCGCCACGGTCTTCCATGTTTTTGAAGAGGTCGAAGCTGGCGCAGCAAGGGCTCAGCAATACGGTCTCTCCCTTCTTGGCCAACCGATAGGCGGCTTCCACAGCATCCTTCATGCCGGTGTTGATGTCTGCCACAGGCAGTCCCAGATGATCGAAGGCTTTGTGCAGCTTGCTGTTATCCACGCCCAGGTATATCAAGGCGGAGCATTTTTCCTTAACCAAATCTTCTATCTCGGTATAGTCGTTGCCCTTGTCCTTGCCGCCCACTATGAGCACGGTCTTCGTGGTCATGCTTTGCAGGGCATACCAAGTGGCGTTCACGTTGGTGGCCTTGGAGTCGTTGATGAAGCGTATGCCTCTCACTGTGGCGATGTATTCCAGTCGGTGCGGTACGCCCTTGAAGTCAGCCAATGCCTTGCGGATGCACTCTTTCTTGATACCGGCAATGTTGGCAGAGATACCAGCCGCCAGCGAGTTGTAGAGGTTGTGCGTTCCGCGCAGTGCCAGTTCTTCCTGCTCCATGTTGAACTCAATAGGCTTCTCGATGATTACCTTGCCCTCATCGGCATAGGCCACAGCCCCGTTGCCCTTGAAGGCTGAGAAGGGGAAGAGTTGGGCTTTCAGACCGTATTTCTTCAGTTCCCGCTTGATGATAGGGTCATCGTTCCAGAAAATGAAGGCATCGTCTTCGGTTTGGTTCTGGATGATGCGCATCTTGGAGTCCACATAGTTCTGCATGCAGTTGTCGTAGCGGTCCAGATGATCAGGCGTGATGTTCATCAAGATGGCAATGTTGACACGGAAATCGTACATGTTGTCGAGTTGGAAGGAGCTCAGCTCTATGACGTAGTAGTCGTGCTGCTCCGTAGCCACCTGCAGTGCCAGACTGTTGCCTATGTTGCCTGCCAGTCCCACATTCAGACCTGCACTCTTGAAGATGTGGTAGATCAAAGAAGTGGTAGTAGTCTTACCATTGGAACCCGTGATGCACACCATCACGGCATTGGTATAGCGTCCTGCCAGTTCTATCTCCGAAATGATGGGAATCTGACGCTCGCGAAGTTTCACGATGAGAGGAGCATTGTCGGGAATACCAGGGCTCTTCACCACTTCATCGGCATTCAGGATCTTCTCCTCACTGTGGTGTCCCTCCTCCCATTCGATGCCATATTTATCCAGTTGTGCCTTGTATTTATCCTTGATGCTGCCAGCATCCGACACGAAAGTGTCGAAGCCCTTCAGCTTAGCGAGCACGGCAGCGCCTGCTCCGCTTTCCGCAGCACCCAGTACCACTATTCTTTTCTTTCTTTCCATAATTCAATCAATTTTAAATTATGAATTATGAATTATTTCGTTTCTTACAAGATTAATAAATAATTCACAATTCACAATTCATAATTCATAATTACCTTATCTTATCTTCAATGTAATAATCGTTATTGCTGCCAGCACGATGGTCACAATCCAGAAGCGTACCGTGATCTTAGCCTCATGGTAAAGCTGGTCTGGTTTCTTGAACTTCACGCTGCAACCAGCCTCCACTTGGCTCATGCTGGTGCGGAAATGGTCGTGAATAGGCGTACGCTTGAACATGCGCTGCTTCAGACCTTTCTTCTTACCGGCCTTGTAGTAGAAACGCTGCAGGATGACCGACAGGTTCTCCACGAGGAATACACCGCAGAGGATAGGCACCAACAGCTCCTTATGGATGATGATGGCTATCACGGCGATGATGCCGCCGATGGTGAGGCTGCCCGTATCTCCCATGAATACCTGCGCTGGGAAGGCATTGTACCAAAGGAAACCGATCAGTGCACCCACAAAGGCACAGATGAAGATTACCAGCTCTTCGGAGCCTGGTATATACATGATGTTCAGGTACGTGGCAAACTCAATGTGGCTCGACACGTAGGCTAGGATGCCTAGCGTCACGCCTATGATGGCCGAGTTTCCCGCCGCCATGCCGTCCATACCATCATTGAGGTTGGCACCGTTGCTCACGGCTGTCACTACGAAGATAGTAATCAGCACGAAAAGAATCCAGCCGCCTGTCTGTGCATTATCGCCTAAAAAGCCTACGATGTCAGCATAGTCCAGGTTGTTGTTCTTGAAGAACGGGATGGTGGTCTGCGTGGCCTTTATTTCCTTGGCAGCATGTATCACCACCTTTTCCTGTCCTGGCTGCTTGTACTCCATGTTTTCACGGATCACCACCTGCGGACTCAGATAGAGCACCAGACCCACGATGAGGCCTAAGCCTACCTGACCGATGATCTTGAACTTTCCGTGCAGGCCTTCCTTGTCGCGCTTGAATATCTTGATATAGTCGTCGGCAAAGCCCAGGGCGCCCAGCCATACGGTGGTGATGAGCATCAGCACCATGTAGACATTGTCCAACTTGCCCAGCAGCAGGCAGGGCACCAAAATGGCAAACACAATGATGACACCGCCCATGCTCGGAACGCCTTGCTTGGTCACTCCGAAGGGGTCGGTCTTGGCATCGCGCTGCGTCTCCGTGATCTGATGGCACTTCAGCAGATGGATGAAGTATTCACCGAAGATGCTGGAGATGAGCAATGCCAGAATGATGGCTATCAAAGAGCGGAATGAGGTGTAGCCGAACATGCGGGCACCTGGGAAGTTGAAAGTCTCTAACCATTTAAACAGATAGTACAACATAATGCTTTATCCCTCCTTACTCATGATTTCACGTATAACTTCACGGTCGTCGAAGTGGTGCTTCACGCCCTTGATTTCCTGATAGTCTTCATGACCCTTGCCTGCCACAAGTATCACATCGCCCTTCTGCGCCAGCATGCAAGCTGTGCGGATGGCTTCCTTGCGGTCGGCAATGCTCAGCGTTTTCTGCATGTCGCTTTCATCAAGGCCTGCCAGCATATCGTTGATGATGTCCTGAGGCTCTTCGAAGCGTGGGTTGTCAGAAGTGATGATCACACGGTCGCTTCGACGTGCGGCTTCCTTTGCCATGATGGGGCGTTTGCCCTTGTCGCGGTTTCCGCCTGCTCCTACCACGGTGATGATGCGGCCCTTGCCATTCAGTACTCCCTGAATACTGCTGAGCACATTCACCAGCGCATCGGGCGTGTGGGCATAGTCCACTGTGGCGGTATAGCCCTTAGGCGAGTGGAAGGTTTCCAGTCTTCCTGCCACAGGATGCAGATTGCTCAGTGCCACCAGCACCTCTTCCTCACTCCTGCCCAATAATACGGCAGCTCCGAAGACGGCCAGCAGATTGCTGGCATTGAACTGTCCCAAGAAGTGCACTGCTAATTCACGCTTGTTGAATTCGAGCAGCATGCCTTCCAGATGGCTTTCCAGCACCTTGCCTTTGAAGTCGGCCAAGGTGCGCAGAGAGTAGGTGTGAACGTGTGAAGCGGTGTTCTGAACCATCACCATGCCGTTCTTGTCGTCCAGGTTGGTCAGACTGAATGCCTCCTTTGGCATGTCATCGAAGAACTTCTTCTTGGCCTTCAGATAGTTTTCCACCGTTTTATGATAATCCAGATGATCGCGCGTCAGGTTGGTGAAAATGCCTCCATCAAATGTCAGGCCTGCAATGCGCTTTTGGGCGATGCTGTGCGAGCTTACCTCCATGAAGGCATAGGCGCAACCCTCATCTGCCATGCGCCCCAAGAGGCGGTTCAGCGTGATAGGGTCGGGCGTGGTGTGGTCGGTAGGTATGGCTTCATCATCGATGTAATTGCATACGGTAGAGAGCAGGCCTACCTTGAAGCCGAAGCCTCTGAATATATTATATAGTAAGGTGGCGATGGTGGTCTTGCCGTTGGTTCCTGTCACGCCTACCAACTTCAGTTTGGAGGTCGGATTGCCATAGAAGTGTGTGGCTACTTTGCCTACGGCCTCCTCACTGTCGGCCACTACGATGTAGGTCACTGCGTCTTCCTGTGTTTCTGGCAGTGTTTCGCAGAGTATGGCCGTGGCTCCCTGCGTGATGGCCGTAGGTATGTACTTATGCCCATCGGTCTGTGTGCCGTGCATGGCCATGAACAGGTGACCTTCCTTCACCTGTCGGGAATCGATGTCGATGCCCGTTATTTCCTTGTCAGTGCGCCCTTTGATTTCCAGAGGACTGATGCACCTTATTAACTCTGATAATATCATAATTAATGATGAATTATGAATTATAAATTATGTTTTCTTTTACTAATTCAATGTCAATTGTACCGTCTGACCCTTCGTGAAGGCTCGTCCGCCCGGTATCGTCTGCCTGCGCACACGTCCCACACCTGACAGTCGCACATTCAGCCCCTTCTGCTCTAGCAGATAGACGGCATCCTTGGCACCCATGCCTGTGACATCGGGCATGATGTTGTCTTTCTGCTCCTCAGTTGCCAGCAGTTCAAAGGCCACAGCCGTAGAGTCCTGTTTGGCCTTGCCCCATTCCTCAGCATGGCTTCTGGCCACCGATGTATGCTCCATAGGCACGTCCAGATGGTTGAGCACGTAGTAGGTCTCTCCCAGTTGTCCCGACTTCACTGCCGGAATCACGTTGCTGGTGCTGTCCTTGGCATGGCGCATGTCATAGTGCAGGTTCTTGGCATACACACGCTCTGCTATCTTGCTGAACACGCTGCCTGCCATCGTACCGCCCGATGCGGGGAGACCTGGCTTCTGTATGCTCACTATCATGCTGTATTTCGGAGCATCGGCTGGGAAAAATCCGCAGAAGCTCACCAGATATCTACGATTGGCATGATAGCCTGCAGCACCTTGCGAAATCTGTGCCGTACCTGTCTTTCCTGCTACTTGGAACTGCTTGCTTCCAGCAGGCTTCGCCAGTCCTTCAGACACCACCTTGCCCAGTATCTCACGTATTTCTGCCAATGTCTTGTCAGAGCATATTTTGGGGTTGATTACCTCAGTTGGGAAGCTTTCCAGTACCTGACCGTCTTTCACCACTTCACGCACGAACTTAGGTTTCACCATCTTGCCGTTGTTGGCTATGGCATTGTAGAACGTCAGTATGTTGATGGGCGGTATCTGCGTCTCATACCCGATGCTCATCCAGGGCAGGGTGGTCTTTGCGAAGTAGCGCTCTTTAGGTCCGCGTACGTTGGGCTTGCCTTCGCCGGAAATCTGCAGGCCTAATGGTACTCCTATGCTCATGCGCTTCAGACCGTCGACAAACTTCTGTGGGTCGTCTTTGTAGTATTGGTCTATCAGAGAAGATACACCCACGTTGCTCGATACCTCCAAGATACGTGTCACATCTATCACGCCATAGCCACCTCTGGCCCAGTTGTGGTCGCGCATGGCACTGCCGTGCATCATCTTCACGCCGTTGCCCGTATCCACCATGGTATGCGGGGTGATGTAGCCGTCTTCAAGTGCCACCATGATAGAGGCGGTCTTGAAGGTCGATCCTGGTTCCATCATGTCGCTGATGGCGTTGTTGCGCATCTCGTAGTAGCCGCCGTCGTTACCCTTCGTCATGTTCACGATGGCCTTCACTTCACCTGTGGCCACCTCCATGAGCACCACCACGCCCACGTTGGCGTTGATCTCCTTCATCTCATCGATGAGGGCCTTCTCCGCAATGTCCTGCATGTCCACGTCGAGCGTACTGATCACGTCAGCCCCATCTACGGGTGCCACGTCCACGATGTTTAGCCAGCGGTTCATCACCTTTTGGCGGTGTGTCACACCATTCTTGCCACGCAGCAGACTGTCGAAGCTCAGCTCCAATCCGTTCTTGGCGCCCAGTGTGGTGTCTGCATATACATCGCCCAGCGTACGAGCAGCCAGAGAGCCGAAAGGCTTCTTGCGCTGGTTGTACTCCACGCCCACCAATCCGCCCTTGTTGGTGCCTTGGTTGAAGATAGGCAGTTCCTGCACGGCTTTATACTGCAGGTAGCTGATGCGCTTAGGGTATATCAGGTAGTAGCGACTTTGCTGGTCGCGTCCGCGCCGCAGGTGCTGACGGAAGTAAGAGGCAGAGCAATCGGGGAAGAGGCGGTGCAGTCCTTCCGATAGGTCGTTCAGATTGGCATCGAATACCGAGTCCTTGCGGGCCTGCTCCTTATCCCTGCGCTTTTGGTCGGTCTCAGACACCATGAAGTCCATGTAGATGCGATATTCAGGCAGAGAGCTCGCCATCAGCTTACCGTCAGACGATAGGATGTTGCCACGGTTGGAAGGCACGCTTACGTTTTCACGCACGAAGCGGGCGGCCACCTCTTGCCAGTAGCCACGCTCCTTGAACATGATGATGCCCGCCTTTATCACCACGCAGATGCCGATGAAGGCCAGTAAACACACTACCACTGCGTAGCGCATGATGATGTCTCTCTTATTAACTGCCACTTTATAAAATTAAAAAATTAAAATATTCAAAAATTATAATCTATTCTTCTCACCGAGTTCACTTGATGAGATACGGCGGCGTAGTAGCTATTTCCAGCTCACTATGCTCCCGCTGTATATATTCCTCTATCTTGCTCTGCCTGCTGCGCTCCATGAGTTGCGAGCTGCGTGTCAGGGCATCATACTTGATGTCTGTCAGTTCCTTCTTCAGACGATCCAGTTCGATGATCTGCTGCTGGTAGGCATAGCGGTTCTGTATATAGATAATGATGAGGAGCATGATAAGGGCGAAGAGCTTCAGATGGTGGCTGAAGAATCCTGCTATCAGGATGTCTCCTCCCAGTATCTCGCTCAGTTTACTGCCCTTCCTCGTGGTCTTCTTCGGAGAGGCAGCTGCCTTTTTCTGTTTCTCGTCTTTCTTTCTGAATGCCATAAACCCTAAACTCTAAACCCTAAACCCTAAACCCTACGCGCAGTTTCGCGCTACGTGAGCGGGGGTTGTTTTCTATTTCTTCATCGCTGGGCACCACCATCTTGGCTGCCTTGCCGAAGGGTGAGAGCAGATTTCCGAAGAAATCCTTCTCTATGCGGCCCTCCACATTGCCCGTCTTCATGAGGTTCTTCACTAGACGGTCTTCCAGAGAGTGGTAGGTGATCATCACCAATCTGCCTCCGGGCTTCAGTGCCTTTGACGTAGCCTCCAGCATCTCGCGCAGCGCCCCCATCTCATCGTTCACCTCTATGCGCAGGGCTTGGAACATCTTGGCCAGTTCTTTCTTCTCCCTTTCGCGGGGCATCAGCGGACTCACCACCTCCAGCAGTGCGCCGATGGTCTGCAGCGGCTGTGCGGCACGGGCTTTCACCAGTGCCTTGGCCAGAGCCTTGCTGTTCTTCAGCTCTCCATAGAGGTTTAGCACGCTGGCCAATGCCTCCTCCGTATATTCGTTCACCACCGTGGCAGCCGTGCGTGAAGCCTGCTGGTTCATGCGCATGTCCAGTGGACCGTCGGCACGGAAGGAGAATCCTCTTTCTGCATCGTCTAGGTGGTGCGAGCTCACGCCTAAGTCGGCCAGAATGCCATCTACCTGTGGTGCGTCATAGTAGTGCAGCCAGTTGCGCAGGTAGCGGAAGTTGCTTCTGCAGAATATCACCCGCTCGTCTTCGGGCACGTTCTTCACCGCATCCTCGTCTTGATCCAGGCAGATCAGTCGGCCCGCCTTGTTCAGTCGGCGCAGTATCTCGCGGCTATGTCCGCCTCCACCCATGGTCACGTCCACGTAGATGCCCGCTGGGTCATTCACCAGTGCGTCGATGCTCTCCGTCAGCATCACCGGGACGTGATATATAGGCTGCTCATTCATCCTGATTGCTTCCTTCCATAAAGTGCCACATGCTGTCGTTTCCCAGCGTATCCTGCAGTGCCTTGCTGAAGTCCTCAGCCTCCATGAATGGCTGCTCAGCACGTTCGCGCGACCAGATCTCTATGGTGTTGTCCATGCCTATGAAGCGCACCTCCGTGTTTATGCCCGCCATTTTCAGGTAGCGTTTTGGCAGCAAGATGCGGCCGTTGCCGTCGGGCACCAGCAGCTCCGCATCGCTCACGAACTGGCGGAAGATATTCTGCTCCATACGGTTCCAGCGGTTCAGGCATCGGCGCAGTTGGTCTTGCGTCTCCATCCATACACTTTCAGGATACAGCACCAGGCAGTCTTGGTACACGTCTTTGCGCAGCACTAGCTTCTCCTCACCGCCCTCGGTCAGTAGCTTCCTGAAGGTGGCAGGAATGAAGACGCGTCCTTTCGCATCCACTTTCGCTTCTATGTTTCCTAAAAACTGCATGATTCTACCTCTTTGATAATATTCGGCGTAAAATTACACAATTCCCCACAATTCCCCACATAAATCCACAAAAACTTTTAAAATATTTTTCAACAGGCTGTTGATATCGTGGATTTATGGGGAATTTGTGGGGTGGGGGACACTGAACTTATCTGGTTTCTGGTCTGCAATTATCCCCGCTTTATTGGGGAGGCTCAGGTAGTCGGTTCTTATTATTAAGTTGACTGAACTTTCGCAAGTGAATATTCATTCATCAAGCGACTAATTTATACATTTGA
>CALAEY010000037.1 GCA_937891085.1 uncultured Prevotellaceae bacterium
AGCATTTCATAGGATTCAGCCCAATTTTTGGTCGGCTAATTGCGGATAATCATTTAATTTTTTCATAGTTATAAAACTAATACCTTTCGGGTGACAAAATTAGTAAAAAGTTTTTTAAACGCAAGCATTTGGATTATTTTTTCTATCAACACCCAAAGAAAGTTGAACTTTTTATAACTTCACTATATTGGTATCTCAAAAAATCTTTTTATCTTTGTGGCGATAAACATAGCATATTATGATAAAACCATCAAATTACGATATATCATGGCAGGCGAATTACTAATGAATCTGGGTGACAACCTCCGCTATCTGAGGCAGAAGTTCGGCTACACACAGGAGGAAGTGGCCAGGCAGCTGGGCATCAGCCAGCCTGCCTACTTGAAATATGAAACGGGAGCCACAGATGTCTCTGAGCTTCAGCTGAAAAAGCTTGCAGACATCTACGGAGTAAGACCGCATGACCTTATAAAGGGCAATATATCTCTCATAATGGCCGATGTAGCTTTTGCTTTCAGAAAAGGGAAAAACACTTCTGCCGACATGGAAGCCATTGCCAGTTTTCACAAAATCATACGTAACTATATAGAAATGAGTCATGAACTTGAAACCCTCTGATGATGCCCTGTTAGAAAACTTTGCCAACATGCTCAGACAGGAGATGCAGATGCAGTTCACTGCTCCTGTAAACATTAGGCAGATTGCTGAAACCAAGGGTATCATAGCATATCTCAGGCCTGCTCATGATGATTTCTCTGGCATGGCCGTGAAAATCAGTGGTGACACCTCTGGGCTATTCATGCTGGTGAACACTGCACACCAGTATGCCAAGCAACGCTTCACCGCCTGCCATGAGTTATATCATTTGCT
Source organism: uncultured Prevotellaceae bacterium (assembly GCA_937891085.1). GTDB lineage: Bacteria > Bacteroidota > Bacteroidia > Bacteroidales > Bacteroidaceae > Bacteroides. Next base: position 871 of record CALAEY010000037.1, read on the forward strand.
TTTTCAGCCCTCCTTCGAATCTTCATACGACACAGACCTTTTCGCCAAGACAGATGATTTGGAAGAGCTGAAAGCCAACCATTTTGCCTCTTTCCTGCTACTCCCCGAAATGGGGCTACGGATGCTCACACCTGTAGAACAACAGCGCAAAGACCGCATCACCATGGGTACGCTGCTCATGCTACAACATCGTTTTCAGTGCTCTCACAGTGCCCTGCTCTATAGATTGCTGCGCATGGGATGGATCAGTGCATCCTACTTAGATAGCCTTACGGGAAACATCGTCGGGCATGCCAGAGAATATGGCTACAGCCTCGCTCTATACCACAAAACCAATCAGACAGAACTTATAGGCGACTATAATGTCAAGGCAAGGGAATTGTTGGAGAAGAATATGATTAGCCGCCAGAAATATGAAGAACTGCTGACTGACATGAAAATTGAATATACCTAACTGCCATTTTAGCAAAACCATCACACAGATAGGAAAATAATAAAGCCCAGTGCAGGAATGCTGATTCCCCACTGGGCTTTTCTTCTTTTAGGTTTTCACTGGCCGATGGTCAGATCATTGACATACAGCTGGTGACACCAAGCGTGGTGCCGATGGCTGTAAGTATTGCCACGGCCAGCTGAATGACGTATTTCCAAAGTTCACGGTTCTTCATAGTAGTTAAGGTTTAGGTTAATGTGTGCAAAATAACTGAAATTGAAATTGAAATCTTCACTTTAGTTACCCGATGCCGCTGTCACCGCCCTGGTCATCAGAGCTGCCGCCTTGGTTCTCGGTGCTGTCACCGCCAGCCTGCTCACCGTCCTGATTCTCAGAGCTTCCAGCGCCATCGTCCTCACCGTCCTCCACGGTGCCAGAGTCCTTAGAGGCCACGGCCTTCACCAGCTCACCGTCCTTATCGTAGCAGGTGATGTTGATGCCCGTGTTGGCCAGCTCCTGCTTGATGTCCACACTGGGGGTGAAGATCACTCGGCGGCTGGTGATGAGCTTGCTGCTCACGTCCTCTACATTCTCTACGCTGGCTGCACGCACACCGAAGCGCATGGTGCCCAGTCCTGGCACTGCCACGGAGTGGCCTTCAGTGGCCCATGCCTTGATGACTTCACCGATAGCGTCCCAAGCTGCGCTGAGTGCGCCCTTCTGGATGCCACTGCGGAGCGATGCCTCCTTGATGACTTTCGCCTGTGAGAGCGTGTTGTAGAGCTGGGTCTGCATCACGAAGCGATAAGTGCCTACATACTTTCCGATTTTCTGCAAGGTCTGCCTTGCGATCAATTTGATTGCCATAGTTTTTAAGGTTTTAAAAGGTTAAATGTAGATAGATTGAGAATTCCCCGTCTATAATGTTAAGTTACTACATTGGAAATGCGTTTGTCAAGTCTTTTAGGGTATTTATTTTAAGGCAAACAAGAAAATAAAACATTATCATATACTTTCTAAAGTGTTAAAAACAATACTTTTTCTTGCTGAAAAAGGGGGAAGTTTTGACAATTAAAGAATGGCTACTTTCACAAGCAGTCAGTAAGCAAACACAAGAGACCCGAAAACTGCATAAATATGCGGTTATGCTAATACAATGCATATAGCTCTCTCACGGGGAAATTTTATTTTCCTCACGAGGGATTTTTTACGCCCTCACCTGAAAGTTTTAATTTCTGCGTGGGGGAGGTCTTTTATACCCCTTGCAAAATTGCATAAATATGCAGTCTGAGGCATCTATTTTGCATATACTCATTTCAATTTCAATTTCAGTTATTTTGCACACACATTTATGGAAAAGAAAGAACCCAGAGGACTGCGGAACAACAATCCGCTGAACATCCGCCACGGCATGAGCCAGTGGCAGGGGACAAGTCCCCACAAGACCGACCGTGAGTTTGTCTGCTACATGAGCAAAGCCTATGGCTACCGAGCCGCATGGAAGATACTCCAGACCTACCATCGGCGCTGCGAGGAGCAGCAAGAGCCATTCTGCCTACGCAGCATACTGATGCGCTGGGCACCGCCGACCGACGGCAATGATACCGAGGCATACATCCGCCGTGTGATGTTGCTCTCTGGTGTCGGCGGGCAGCAGATACTCCCTGCTCCCAACTCCAAAGACGGCTACCAACGACTATGTCCCATACTCGTGGCTATGACCTGCGTGGAGAATGGCATCAAACCCGAAGCGGTGCAAGTGCACTATATACAGAAAGGCTACCAGATGGCGTTCCCACATGTGAGATTCAAAAATTAAAAAATGCAGAAATGCAAAGATGCAAAGATGCAAAACATCCCCTCTGCGCTGTGAAGTGCGGAGGGGATTAATCACTTTCACTCGGAAAAGGTAAATTCAAATTTGTCTTTTCCCGTGAAAAATATTATCTTTGACCCCAAATGGCTAAAAATATGAGCGCTGAAGACGATAATATCTTGGAAAACGAAGGAACGCAGCAGGCTGGGCATTCGGACTACAAGCCTACTGACGGAAAAGACGCACTGGCGAAGCACCAACTGAGCGGCATGTACCAGAACTGGTTTCTGGACTATGCCAGCTACGTGATTCTGGAGCGTGCCGTGCCGAACATCATGGACGGGCTGAAACCCGTGCAACGACGTGTGCTGCACAGCATGTGGCGCATGGAGGACGGACGCTACAACAAGGTGGCAAACATCGTGGGACATACGATGCAGTTTCACCCTCATGGCGATGCCAGCATCAAGGATGCCTTGGTGGGACTGGGGCAGAAGGAGCTGCTGGTGGACACGCAGGGCAACTGGGGAAACATACTCACAGGCGACGATGCTGCTGCTGGTCGATACATAGAGGCCAGGCTCTCACCCTTTGCCAAGGAGGTGGTGTTCAACCCTAAGACCACGGAGTGGCAGTATAGCTACGATGGACGCAACAAGGAGCCGGTGACGCTGCCTGTGAAGTTCCCGCTGCTGCTGGCGCAGGGCGTAGAGGGCATCGCCGTGGGTCTGTCGTCCAAGATCCTGCCGCACAACTTCAACGAGCTTTGCGACGCGGCCATCAGCTACCTGCACGATGAGGAGTTCCATCTGTATCCCGACTTCCCCACAGGAGGCAGCATAGACGTGAGCCACTATAACGACGGTCAGCGCGGCGGTGTGGTGAAGGTACGTGCCAAGATAGAGAAGCTGGACAACAAGACGCTGGTGATACGCGAGATACCTTACGGCAAGACCACCAGCAGTTCTGCCTCGAAGAGCAACGGCAGCCTCATAGATTCTATACTGAAAGCCATAGAGCGCGGCAAGATCAAGGCCCGCAAAGTGGAGGATAACACGGCGGCCAACGTGGAGATTCTGGTGCATCTGGCACCAGGGGTATCGTCTGACAAGACCATCGATGCCCTGTTTGCCTTCACGGACTGCGAGGTGAGCATATCGCCCAACTGCTGCGTGATAGACAATGAGAAGCCGCAATTCCTCACGGTGAGTGATGTGCTGCGCCGATCGGTGGACTATACGAAGGACCTGCTGCGCAAGGAGCTGGAAATCCGTAAGGGCGAACTGCTGGAGAGCCTGCACTTCGCATCGCTGGAGAAGATATTCATCGAGGAGCGTATCTACAAGGACCGTGAGTTTGAGGAGGCGAAGAACATGGATGCTGCCTGCGAGCACATCGACGATCGCCTGACACCTTACTACCCTCAGATGATACGTGAGGTGACGAAGGAGGATATCCTGAAGCTGATGGAAATCAAGATGGCACGCATCTTGAAGTTCAATAGCGACAAGGCCAACGAGGCCATTCTGCGCATGAAGAAGGAGATTGCTCAGATTAACAAGGACTTGGCGCATCTGGTGGAATACACGGTGAAGTGGTATCAGCACATCAAGGACAAGTATGGCAAGGACTTCCCACGCCGTACGGAAATCAGGAACTTCGACATCATAGACTCTGCCAAGGTGGTGGAGGCTAATCAGAAGTTGTATGTCAACCGTGCTGAGGGCTTCATCGGCACAGGACTGAAGAAGGACGAGTTTGTGGACAACTGCTCCGACATCGACGACGTGATCGTCTTCTTCCGCAACGGTAAGTACTTGGTGACGCCTGTGGCAGAGAAGAAGTTCGTGGGTAAGGACATCTACTACATAGCGGTGTTCAAGAAGAACGACACGCGCACCATCTACAACGTGGTGTATCGCGACGGCAAGGACGGGTGGTACTACATCAAGCGCTTTGCGGTGACGGGCACCATACGCGACCGTGAGTATGACCTCACGAAGGGGAAGCCCGACTCTCGCATCAGCTACTTCAGTGCCAACCCTAACGGTGAGGCGGAGATCATCAAGATCACGCACAAGCCTAACCCACGCCTGCGCAAGATCACCTTTGAGGAGGACTTCTCGAACATCAGCATCAAGGGTCGCCAAGCCATGGGTAACATCCTGACGAAATATCCTATCCACCGCATCATGCTGAAGCATCAGGGCGGCTCTACACTGGGTGGCCTCAAGGTGTGGTTCGACAACGATGTGCTGCGCCTGAACTACGACGGGCATGGCGACTACTTAGGCGAGTTCCAGAATGACGACCTCATCTTGGTGGTGCTGAACAACGGAGAATACTATACAACCAACTTCGACGTGAACAACCACTATGAGAACGGCATACGCACGTTGGAGAAGTTTGATGCCCAGAAGGTGTGGACGGCTATCCTCTACGACGCATCGCAGAAGGGATTCCCCTACCTGAAACGCTTCTGCTTCGAGCCTACCTCGAAAAAGCAGAGCTATCTGGGCGATAACACGGACAACCGCCTGATATTGTTGACAGATGAGCCTTATCCACGCTTGGAGGTGGTCTTCGGAGAGGGTGATGCCTTCCGTGAACCTATGGTGATAGAGGCTGATGAGTTCATCGCCGTGAAAGGCTACAAGGCGAAGGGTAAGCGTCTGACGACCTTCACCATAGAAACCATCAATGAGCTGGAGCCTACCAAGCATCTGTTGGAGGATGCCGAGCCTGCTGTGGTGACAGATGAGGAGCCTACGAAGGAGAACTTAGACCCCGATAAGGATAAGACGGATGAGGACATTCTGGATGAACTGACGGGACAAGGGAGACTGTTCTGAATTTTCCGCGAAAATTCAGAAAATGCAAAAATTAAAAAATTAAAAGATTAAAAAAATATTTGCATTCTTGCATTTTTGCATATTTGCATATTGTCCATGACTGCCAAGCACTATATAGCGACTTTCTTCTTGTGCCTGACTACCCTTGTGGTGCAGGCACAGGGGACGCTGTATAATGAAAGCTCAACGGACCCAACGATAGTGACACGCGCTACCAGCTATGGCATAGGTGTGGCGAACGTGTTTGATAACTACTTGTCGCCTCAGGCATATAAGGGCACGGAGCTGCGCCTCTCTCGCGAGAGCATTCATGCCACGAAGTGGGCACCAGAGACGTGGAAGGCGCAGACGTACTTCCAAGGGTATATGGACTATACCAGCAACCGTGCCGACAATAATCACACGGTGGCGGCAGTGACAAATTGGAACTATGGGCTCCACCGAGTGCTCTTTCAGACAGCGAAATTCCAAGTATTGGCGGGTGGTGTGGCCGACCTAAACGGCGGTTTCATCTACAACATGCGTGGGGGCAACAATCCGGCTAACGTACGGGTGCATGCCAATCTGGATGCCTCGGCACGCCTGCTCTGGCATACGCACATAGGGAGCTTCCCGTTCTTGCTGCGCTACCAACTGAATGTGCCGCTGGTGGGACTGATGTTCTCACCGCACTACGGGCAGTCGTACTACGAAATCTTCTCCTTAGGCGACGACAAGGGCGTGGTGAAACCCACTACCCCACTAAGTCAGCCTACCCTCAGAAGCCTGCTCTCCGTGGACTTCCAAATCAGGAAGACAACGCTACGCGTGGGGTATGTATGCGACCTCCAGCAAGCGAAGCTCAACGGACTGAAATCGCACCTCTATGCCCATACGCTGATGGTGGGATTCGTGAAACACCTCAAAAAACTGTAGCCTATGAAACGTCTTTGCCACCTATTTATATTAATAATGTGTCTGAGCGCCTGCGTCAGTGAGGAGGAGTTCAAGGATACCCCGATGGACAACTTCGAGGCGCTGTGGCAGTTGATAGATGAGCACTACTGCTTCTTGGATTATAAGCAGATAGACTGGAACGCCATCCACACGAAGTATGCCCCTCAAGTGAAAGCCACCAATTCTAACGAGAATCTCTTCGAGGTGCTGGGCAATATGCTGGCAGAACTGAGGGATGGACACGTAAATCTCTACACCATGCACAACGTGGCACGCTACTGGGACTGGTACGAAAACTATCCGCGCAACTTCAGCGAGGAATTGATGGAAGGCTATCTGGGGCAGGGCTACCGCATCAGCGGGGGCTTGGAATACACCATTCTGGAAGATAACATCGGCTACTTATATTTCGGTTCGTTCTCTTCTGCAGCAGGCAACGGCAGTCTGACGGAGATGCTGGACTATTTCTCCCTGTGCGACGGCCTCATCATAGACGTGCGCCAGAACGGCGGCGGCGATTTGACCACAGCCGATCGCATCGCTGCCCGCTTCACCAATGAGAAGACACTCGTAGGGTATATTTGCCACAAGACGGGTAAGGGACATAGCGACTTCTCCGAGCCTGAGCCTATCTACTTAGAGCCCTCGGAACGCATACGCTGGCAGAAGCCTGTGGTGGTGCTGACGAATAGGCACTCCTACAGTGCGACCAACTACTTCGCGAACATCATGAGCCAACTACCGTTGGTGACGTTGATGGGTGACCAAACAGGTGGTGGGTCTGGCATGCCGTTTACCTCGGAACTGCCCAATGGTTGGGGGGTGCGCTTCTCGGCCTGCCCTATCCTCAATGCGCAGAAGCAGCATACGGAGTTCGGCATAGAGCCAGACATTCATGTAGATATGGACGAAGCCGACCAGCGCCAAGGCATTGACACCATGATAGAAACGGCCCGCACCTTCCTGAAAAGCAAGTAAAATGCAAAAACAATTTGTCGGTAAAGAAAATCTTCTTATCTTTGCGCTCGGTTTCAAATCCACACATGCGGGTGTGGCGTAATTGGCAGCCGCGCCAGACTTAGGATCTGGTGACGAAAGTCGTGTAGGTTCGAGTCCTATCACCCGCACTCTTCTGAAAAAAACTAATCATAGATAAAGGATGAAAAAACTACTCTCTACAATGGTTCTGGGCATAGTGACCCTGAGCAGTATGGCAGTCACCCCGCTTTGGCTGCGAGACGTACAGATTTCTCCCGATGGGCAGCAGATCGTCTTCTGCTATAAGGGCGACATCTATAAAGTGAAAACCAGTGGCGGCACGGCTGTGCAACTGACTACGCAAGATTCTTATGAGTGCAACCCCGTTTGGAGTCCTGACGGCAAGCAGATAGCTTTTGCAAGCGATCGTGAGGGCAACTTCGACCTCTTCGTGATGTCGGCAGAGGGTGGCGCTGCTAAGCAGCTTACCAACAACTCTTCTGCTGAGACTCCTTGGGCGTTCAGTCCCGATGGCAAATTCGTCTATTTCTCTGCTGCTATCCAAGACCCTGCAGAGAGTGCCATGTTCCCCAGCGCACGACTCACAGAGCTCTATCGTGTACCTGCTACAGGCGGCAAATCCACAATGGTGTTGGCCAGTCCTGCCGAGATGATCAGCTTCTCACGCGACGGCAACACCATGATCTATCAAGACCAGAAGGGCATGGAGGATCAATGGCGCAAACATCATACTTCTTCAGTGACGCGTGACATCTGGCGCTATGACGTGAAGACGGGTAAGCATACCAACCTGACCAATATCGCTGGGGAGGATCGCAACCCTGTATTGAGTAAAGACGGACAGACGGTGTATATCCTTAGCGAGCGCAACGGCGGCAGCTCTAATGTCTACTCATTCTCTCTGAATGCGCCGCAGCAGATTCAGCAGGTGACCAATTACAACACGCATCCTGTACGCTTCCTCTCTTTAGCCGATGACGGCAACCTCTGCTTCACTTATGATGGTGAGATCTATACGCAGCAAGTTGGCGGCAGGGCACAGAAGGTAAACATTGACATCACCCGCGACGATGTAAATAAGATTCAAGACCTAAGTGTGACACGCGGTGCTTCTTCAGCAGCCGTATCTCCTGATGGTAAGCAGGTGGCCTTCACCGTGCGCGGCGAGGTGTTCGTGACTTCCGTGGAATATAACACCACCAAGCAAATCACCTTCACGCCTGAGAATGAGCGCAGCGTGACCTTCGGTGCCGACAACCGCACCTTGGTATATGTCAGCGAGCGCGACGGGCATTGGAATCTCTACAAGGCTACCATCGGCCGTAAGGAAGATCCTAATTTCCCGAATGCCACCCTTATCAATGAGGAGGCACTATTCAACGGAAAGGACGGCATAGAGCGCACCTACCCACAGTTTTCACCAGACGGCAAGGAACTGGCTTTCATCGAGGGACGCCGCTCCCTGAAGGTGATGAATATGGACACCAAGAAAGTGCGCACCATCACTAATGGCAATACGTGGTATGAGACGTCTGGCAGTTTCGAGTATAGTTGGAGCCCTGATGGCAAGTGGTTCACCCTGGAGATTATCGGCAACCGCCGTGATCCGTACAGCGATATCGGTATAGTAAGTGCGCAGGGCGGACAGGTGACCAACATCACCGCCAGCGGCTATACCGATGGCAGTCCGATATGGGTGATGGATGGCAACGCTATCCTCTTCACCAGTGAGCGCTATGGTATGCGCAGCCATGCGTCTTGGGGTTCTCAAGACGATGCTTTGCTGGTCTTCATGAACCAAGACGGCTACGACAAGTACCGCATGAGCAAGGAGGACTACGAGCTGCAGAAGGAGCTGGAGAAAGAGCAGCAGAAGGGCGATGCTACCGATAAAAAGGACGATAAGAAGGATAACAAAGCTGCCGATAAGAAAGAGGCAACCAAGGACATCAACATAGAGCTGGAAGGCATTGGCGACCGCATCGTGCGCCTGACACCTAATTCTTCAACCATGGGCGGTGCCATACTCGACAAAGAGGGTGAGAACCTGTTCTACTTTGCCCGTTTCGAGGGTGGCTACGACCTCTGGAAGATGGATTTGCGCAAGCGTGAGACCAAATTGGTAACAAAGAATGCCGGTGGTGGCAGCATGGAACTGAGTGGTGACGGCAAGAGCATCTTTGTACTTTCTGGCGGCAGCATCCAGAAGATGGAGCCTGGAAGCGGCAAGCTCACCCCTATCACCTTCAGTGCCCAGATGAAGCTCGACCCTGCCGCAGAGCGCGAGTACATGTACAACCATGTGGAACAGCAGGTGAAGCAGCGCCTCTTCGACCCGAAATATTTCGGGGTGGACTGGGAAGGCTATGTGAAGGCATACCGTAAGTTTCTGCCTCACATTAGCAACAACTATGATTTCCAAGAGCTACTGAGCGAACTTCTGGGAGAACTCAACGTATCACACTCTGGTGGTCGCTATACGCCTAACCTCAGTGGTGATGCCACTGCAGCCCTGGGCTTACTCTATGACTACAGCTACACAGGCAAGGGTCTGAAGATTTCAGAAGTGGTAGCTAATGGTCCCTTCGACCATGCCAACTCGAAGGTGATGGCTGGTGATGTGGTAGAGAAAATCGATGGCATCGAGATCACTGACGAGACCAACCTCTCCAATATCCTGAATGCCAAAGCCCGCAAGAAGACGTTGGTATCCCTCTACAACGCACAACGCAAGGAACGCTGGGAAGAGGTGATACTGCCTATTACTCAGACGGCCATGAACACCCTGCTCTATGAGCGCTGGGTGAAGCAGCGTGCGGCCGATGTAGAGCGCTGGTCAAACGGTCGCCTTGGTTACGTACATCTGCAGTCAATGAACGATGGCAGTTACCGCACCATCTACAGCGACATTCTGGGTAAATACAACATGAAGGAGGGCATTGTGATTGATACCCGCTGGAACGGCGGCGGCCGTCTGCATGAGGACATCGAAGTGCTCTTCAGCGGAGAGAAATACCTGGAGCAGGTCATCCGTGACGTGGTGGCATGCGAGATGCCAAGCCGACGCTGGAACCGCCCAAGCATCATGGTGACATGCGAGGCCAACTATAGTAATGCACATGGTACGCCTTGGGTGTACAAGCATATGAACTTAGGCAAGATCGTGGGGGCACCGGTACCAGGTACCATGAGCAGTGTGTCTTGGGAAACCCTGCAAGACCCTACAATGGTTTTCGGTATTCCTATTGTAGGCTTCCGGCAATCTGACGGCACCTATCTGGAGAATACGCAGTTGGAACCAGATATCCTGGTGCTGAACGATCCAGAAACAGTGGTGAAGGGCGAAGACACCCAACTGAAACGCGCTGTAGAAGAACTGCTGAAGGATATCGCTGCCAAGGGCGATAAGTGGTAAAGACTACCATAAGAAAGCCTCCCCTCTGGGGGAGTTTTTTTTTGCCTTGGCACTTAGGAAATCAGATAGAAGACACCCAGAAGAATCAAGTTCACGAGGATAACGGCTCCGAAGTATTTCAGGATCAGAGGGCGCATCTCTCGCTTACCTCCGGAGAAGAAGAGTGCATAGCACATGTTCACAGTAATGTTGCTCACAATGGCCTGAAGCGTACACGCCACCACCAGATGGATATTCATGCCACTGCCTTGCAGTAAGTTGAGGATAAACGGCGTGATATCACTCAGACCTGAGATGAAGGAGAGCACATTCAGACCGCTCTCACCTGCATAAACCAGCGTGTAGTGGGTAACGATGGTGAACACCACGAACAGTGCGGCGAAAATCAGCGCCACCTTGAATTCCAGAGGGTTGCTGTTGTCTTCCTCTTCCTCTACCATTTCCTTCTTTGCCGAAGTCTTGGCCTCGGTATGCCGGTGCAGCCAGATGCCGATGCTGCCCGCTACTGCACTCATCAGCAGCATATATGGATAGATGGCCAAGAATGCCGCACGGCTGAAAATACCGATCAATATCAGGAAGCGCAGGAAGGTCATACTGATGGCCATGAGCATGGCAGCTACATATTCTGGCGCTTCTTCGGCTGTGGCATTCTTGCTCTTTCGTGCCAGAACGGAGATGGTGGCGGTGCTGCTATAGAGGCCTCCGATGATGCCCGACACGAAGGTGCCCGACTGCCGGAACACGTAGCGCTTCAGCAGGTACGACAGGTAGGAGATGCCTGATACAATCACCGTGGCAAACCATACCGTATAGGGCGTAAGGTTGATGCCGGGGATAAGGTTCTCACGCGGCAAGATAGGCAGAATAATACCGCTGATGGCGAGGAACTTCGCCAGCGTGATCATCTCGTCGTTCTTCATGTGCTGCGCCAGCTCCGCAAAGGTGTGCTTCATCTCCGCAAAGAGCAAGACTGCCACCACCAGAGTGACATAGAACCATGACGGCTGCGTGGCCACAATAGGCGGAATGCAATACGTGATCAGAGCGATGACGATGGTCGTAGCACCGAAGGCATGCACCTGAGATAGACGGGCATAATAATAGCTGATGAGCAGCAAGCCCAGAATGAGGCCGCCACCCATATACAGCTTATATTCCACAGGATCGAGGATATAGAGCAGGTAGCCTAAGATGCCGATGAAAGTAAACGTACGATCAGTACCAAACATCTGGCTTTCCTTGCCGGGTTTGAGGTTCAGTCTTCGGAGCGACAGACCTATCAGCAAGGAAAACAGTGTCACCAAGAGGAAGGTGACCAGTTGTGCAGGTACATATTCGTAAAGTTTCTCCAATGTGCAGCCTTATTGTTCGTTGCTTACCGTCATGCCCCATTCCCGGAAAGGATGCTGCCGAAGCTGCGAATTGTAGTAGCGACGGTCGCCCGTCACTTCCTCGCCGATGAAATCGGGTTTCTCATAAGGCTCATCAGGCGAAGAGAGTTCCACCTCTGCCATGATGAGTCCCAAGTTGTCGCCATAAAACTCGTCCACCTCGAAGGTATGCTTGCCGCTCTTTACCAAGTAGCGTGTCTTGTCTATCACGCCGGGCTCACAGATTTTCATCAGCTGCAGAGCCTCATTAAGCGGAATCTCCTTTTCCCATTCGAAGCGCACCAGTCCCCCGATGTCCGACGGTCCCTTGATGGTGAGGTAGCCCTTGTCGTCGCGTATACGTACACGCACCGTACGTCCGCGGGCACTGCTTATATACCCCTGGACGATACGGCTTTTCGCATACGCTTGGTCACGAAACTCCCCCTTCACCAAGAATTTCCGTTCTATCTCGTAGGCCATGCTCAGACTTTACCAGCGTACCACACGAACATAAGTACAACTAAGATTGCCAGTACAATGGCAATACCACGGATGACCATCTTGGCCTGTTTCTCCTGCTTCTGTGCACGGAGTTCTTTTTTGGTTGTTTTTCTGGCTTTTGACATAGTATTGATTATTGATTAATGATTAACTGAATAACTGATTATTTGATTTCTCATTCGCCTCCCGAAAACTCCATCAGGTAGGCTTTGATAAATTCGTCTATCTCACCGTCCATCACGCTGTTCACATCGCTGGTCTGATAGCCCGTGCGATGGTCTTTCACACGACGGTCATCGAAGACGTAGCTACGAATCTGCGAGCCCCACTCTATCTTCTTCTTGCCTGCCTCCACCTTGGCCTTCTCCTCATTACGGTGCTGAAGCTCCTTGTCATAGAGGATGGACTTCAGGTGCTGCATGGCATTCTCGCGGTTCTTAGGCTGGTCGCGTGTCTCGGTATTCTCGATGAGGATTTCCTCCTCCTCCCCCGTATAGGGATCTTTATACTGGTAGCGCAGACGTACGCCAGACTCCACCTTGTTCACGTTCTGACCACCGGCACCGCTGCTTCGGAAGGTATCCCATGACACACACGACATATCAACCTTTACCTCGATGGTATCATCTACCAGCGGGGCTGCAAACACAGAGGCGAAGGACGTCATACGCTTGCCCTGTGCGTTGTAGGGAGACACACGCACCAGGCGGTGCACGCCATTCTCACCTTTCAGGTAGCCATAGGCAAAGTCGCCCGTGATGTCGATGGTGCAGCTCTTGATGCCCGCCTCATCACCCTCTTGGATATTAGCGATACTGGTCTTGTAGCCATGACGCTCAGCATAGCGCAGGTACATACGCATCAGCATGCTGGCCCAGTCTTGGCTCTCCGTGCCGCCTGCGCCAGAGTTGATCTTGAGCACGCAGTCCATCTGGTCGGCCTCATCGCGAAGCATGTTCTTCAGTTCCAGGGCCTCGATGGCCTCTACTGCTTTTCTATAATTTTCATCCACCTCTTCTTCGGTCACCATCTCTTCCTTGAAGAAATCGAAAGAGAGCTGCAGCTCCTCGGTGAGTGTCGCCACCTCCTTATAGCCATTGAGCCACTTCTCTATCTCCTTTACCTTCTTCATCTGAGTCTCCGCTGCCTTCTGGTCGCTCCAGAAGTCGGGATCTTGCGTACGCAGCTGCTCCTCCTCATATTCTATCTTCTTGGCATCAATGTCCAAGTAGCGGTGAAGCGCCTCGGTACGGCTGATGACCTCTTTCAGTTGATCGGCTGTTATCATATTTTATTCCTGATACATTTTATCTATTAGTTCCTTATAGTTCTGCTCCACGATATTCCTACGCAGCTTCAGCGTGTTGGTCAGCTCGCCGCGTTCCATGCTGAATGGTTCTGGCAGCAGGGTGAAGCGCTTGATGCGCTCATAGTTGGCAAATTGCTGCTGCAGGGTGTCCATGCGTGTCTGGAACAGTTCCTTGATCTCCGGATTGAGCAGCAGCTCATCCATGCCGCCATAGCGGATGCCTTTGCTCTGTGCATAGGCTCCCACAGCCTTGTAGTTAGGCACGATGAGGGCAGAGACGAACTTATATCTATCGGCTATCACGGCCACTTGCTCGAAGTATTGGTCAACGGCCAACTTAGTCTCAATGGCTTGCGGACTGATATATTTTCCGTTGGACGTCTTGAAGAGGTCCTTCAGGCGCTCCTTGAGGAACAAGGTGCGACCTTCCAGATAGCCAGAGTCCCCCGTATGGAACCAGCCCTCCTTGTCGATAGCCTTGGCGGTAGCCTCGGTCTTGTGGTAGTAGCCAGTGGTGATGGTCTTTCCACGCAGCAGAATCTCGCTGTTTTCTCCGATCTTCACTTCAAGGTCGGGCATCACCTCACCCACAGAGCCTATCACAAATTCCTTCACAGGGAAGCAAGACACCGTAGCGGTGCTCTCCGTAAGGCCATAGCCCACCATCATGTTGATGCCGCAGGCATGGGTGAACTCGCAAACCTCATCAGATACAGCAGCACCAGCCGTAGGGAAGAACTTACCATTCTCCACACCTACCACCCTACGCAGGGTAGAGAGTATGGTGCTGTCGAAGAACTTGTACTTCAGCTTCAGCCATGTTGGCGGTTCCTTGCCCTTGCTCAGATAGTCCACATTGTAGGCCTTGCCCACCTTGAGGGCATTGAGCATCAGCGCTTTCTTCACACCGCTTTCCTTGGCAATCTTCTGCTGCACGGCAATGTAGACCTTCTCCCAGAAACGAGGCACGCTGCACATATAGTTGGGACGCACCTCTCGGATAGTCTTCTGTATATCGGCAGGGCGCAGATTGATGCAGATCTGGATGCCCTCATTGATGCAGACGTAGCACCAACCGCGCTCGAAGACATGCGTCAGCGGCAGGAAGTTCATAGAAACGTCTTGGTCGCTCATCACATAGAGACGCTCGTGGTGTGTGCGCATGGCTTCTTGCCAATTATAGTGATGCAGCATCACGCCCTTCGGTTCTCCGGTAGTGCCAGAGGTATAGAGAATATTACTCAGATCGTCGAACGAAGCCCTGGCTGTGCGTGCCTCCACGACCTCGTTGTATGGCAGTCCTTCACCGCGCTTCATGAACTCATCGAAGTAGATGGAGTTCTTGTCGCGTGGGTCTTTCACCACCGTAGGGTCATAGATCACGATTTGCTCCAGCGTGTGGCAATAGCCTTGCACCGAGATGGCGGCATCATACTGGAACTGCTCCCCTACGAACAAAATGCGCAGGTGGGCATCGTTGATGATATAGCGAGCCTGCTCCGGCGAACTGGTAGCATAGAGTGGAATCGTCACTGCCCTATTGGCAAAGCACGCGAAGTCCACAAAGAAACTCTCTGGTTTATTCTGAGAAAAAATACCTACATTCTCAAACTCTTTCACGCCGAAGGCAACCAAGGCACTGGCGGCTTGACGCACGTTATCGGAGAACTGCCTCCAAGTGATAGGCACCCATTGTTCTTTGGAGTAATCCCTGTACTTCAGGGCTACTTTATCTCCATACTTTTCAGCCTGACGATGGATCAATACAGATAAATGATGAATAGTCATAATCTTACTTTTTTTAGTTAGGCAGTTCAAAGGTACTTCTTTCTAATCAAATATCAAACTTTCAGCCGCATTTTCTTCCCTTTTGCCCTTGTTTTGCACTCTAGTTAGGAAAGTTTTTTTAGCAAGTTGCACAATTCTATTATCTTTTTCCTTAATTTCGCAGGACGAAACACTATTATGCGTATGAACGAGCAGGTTGTAAACATGGCCCATGAGGCCGTAGGATTATTGAGAAAACTTATCGCCATCCCTTCCATCAGCAGGGAGGAGGATAAGGCAGCCGACTATGTGCAGCTGTATCTGGAGGAGAAGGGGATGCAGACAGGCCGAAAGGGCAACAATGTGTGGTGCCTCAGTCCTGGCTTTTCTTCCCAGAAGCCTACGCTGCTGCTCAATTCTCACATTGATACGGTGAAGCCCGTCAGCGGTTGGACACGCCCGCCATTCAGTCCTACCATCGAAGATGGGAAACTCTACGGCCTGGGGAGCAACGATGCGGGTGCCAGCCTGGTGAGCTTGATGCAGGTATTCCTGAAACTCTGTCAGACATCACAGGCATACAACCTGATTTACCTGGCTTCCTGCGAAGAGGAGGTGTCTGGCAAAGACGGCATCGAGTGCGTGCTTCCGCTCTTGCCGCCCATCGACTTTGCCATCGTGGGGGAACCGACGGAGATGCAGCCTGCCATTGCAGAGAAGGGGTTGATGGTGCTGGATGTGACTGCTTATGGCAAATCGGGGCATGCTGCGCGTGAGGAGGGTGTCAATGCCATCTATCTGGCTATGACCGATATGGCTTGGTTTCACGACTATCGCTTCGAGAAAGTATCGCCCTTCTTAGGACCTGTGAAGATGAGTGTGACCATGGTGAATGCAGGAACGCAGCACAATGTGGTGCCCGATAGGTGCAGCTTCGTGGTAGATATCCGGAGCAATGAGTGCTACAGCAACCAGGAGTTGTATGACCTCATCTGCCAGCATGTGTCTTCAGAGGTGAAGGCCCGCTCCTTCCGCCTGGGTTCATCGCATGTAGAGCCTACGCACCCGCTGGTGCAGCGCATCGTGGCTTTGGGACGCACGCCGTTTGGCTCTCCTACGCTGTCCGACCAGGCTTTTATGGCATTCCCATCGCTGAAGATCGGACCGGGCAAGAGCAGCCGCAGCCATTCGGCCAATGAGTTCATCTGCCTTTCGGAGATAGAAGAGGCCATCGACCTCTACCTGCAGATACTGGATAAATCAAAGTTTTAGCCAACGCTCAGGATTGAGCTTGTCGCGCTCCTTGCGCAGCTGGAAGTGCAAGACGGTGCGATTGTCGTTGGAGGGGTCTGTGAAGACCGTTCCCAGTTCTTGGCGTGTGGTCACGTCATCGCCTTGCTTCACATTGGTGGAGGAGAGGTTGCAATACACCGAGATGTACTGCCCGTGGCGCACCAGCACATTGAAGAGTCCGTTGAGTTGGAAGATGGCTGCCACCTTTCCGTTGAACACAGCGCGTGCCTTGGCCCCTTGCTTACCTTGCAAGTCAATGCCTTTATTGTCGAGGGTCACGTTCTTCATACCCTGCACATTGTATTGCCCGAAGTGGCTCACTACGATGTAGGACGTAGAGATCGGTGCAGGCAGTTTGCCACGGTTTTGTTCAAAGTTGGCCGACAATGCCTTGTCGGAGGTGTTGGATGCCGTGGTGCTTGGCGTAGCAGCGGCAGTGGTAGTGGCAGGTTTCGCGGTGCTTGCAGCCGGTTTGGCGGTAGTTGTAGCCGCAGCGGTCTTGTTTTCCGTGCGCTTGGCTGCTTCCGCCTTTTTCTTGGCCTCGGCTTCCCTGCGGGCTTCTTCCTCTGCCTGCTTGCGGGCTTTTTCCACCTCGGCAGCTACGAGCTTGTCGATCTCGGCATTCAGCTTATTGGCTTCTGCCTGCTTCTTCTTTATTTCATCTTGGAGCCCCTTCTGTTTTTTCTGCAACTCGCTCACCAAGGCCCGTTGCTGACGCTGCTGCACCTCCAGAGCCGAGCGCTCAGCTTCGCGTTGCTGCAGCAAGTCGGTCTTCGAGGCCCTCACCTCCTCCAGCTCTCTGCGCTTGGCACTGATGTCTTGCTGTTGCTGCTGCATGAGCAGTCCCTGCTCCTTTTGGTAGGTGGCATATTCACGCACATACCTCAGACGACGCAGGGTCTGTGAGAAAGACTTGGCAGAGAAGATAAACATGAGCTTCTGCTGTATGGAGCCGTGGCGCTGCAAGTAGCGCAGCGAGGCCACATAGTCGTCTTTCTGTGCCAGTAAGTCCGACTGCAGACGCACCAATTGGGCTTCCACGAGATTCATCTCGGCATCTATCTGCACCATGTCACTGGTCAGGGTGTCTATGTATTTACGCCGTTCATCAATCTGTCCCATCAAGACATTCAGACTGTTCAGTTGGCTTCCCACGTCTTTCTTGGTGGTATTGAGCAGCGACTGCGTTTCCTCGATTTGCTGCTTCAGTTGCCCCTGCCTACTTTGTAGGTCTTTGATGCGCTTATTGGTCTGTGCTCCGAGGGGAGCCAGACACAGCAGTAGGCAGAGTAGAAGCAGCAGGCGTTTCATAGGCTCAGAAGGAATTGAAGTAGTTCGTCAAGGGTCACTTGATCGTAACGCGATGAGAGCGTGGTGGGTTTCACGTTGTTCTCATCAGTAGAAAAATCCGATAGTTCCACCTGTGCCTTTTGGAGCTTGGCCAGTCCGAATTCCTCGCCCGAGATGCTCTTCTTTCCATTTGGAGTAGAAGCTTCGTAAATCAATTCTTCCAGATGGTTGTAGGTCCAGCGCCGTGGCAGTCGGTCCTTCAGTTCTTCCTTCGTGGTGCGCACATACCGATGGTTGATGCGGTCAACCAAGAGGATATTCTCAGGCGTGACCTCGATGCGGGCCACTTCCGTACGCAGGATAGGCATCAGGAACGATACCTGTACGATTTCGTTCTTCTTCAGCTTCATGGTGCCGTTTACGGAGTAGGTAGCATCACCGTGGGGGATGGTCACCTGCACCTTCGATGAGAGGTAGGCACTCTCCTCGCTGTTGACGCCCACCGCCTGTTTGGAGGTCTTACACCCCGTAAGACCTGCCATCAGCAGGCACAGCAGCAGGCAGATGCCGTAGGTTCGTCTGATAGTCTGTCTATTCCACATAGCGTTTCTGGTTGATTTTCTGTTTTAGCTTGGCGGAGTCGCTGCCCAGCTCCAAGGCTTGTTTCCAGTACTCCAGGGCGGCAGCGGTCTCACCCGACTTATAGTAAATATCTCCGCAGTGCTCCACCACATCGGCGCTCTTGTCGCCCTCGGCGTTCATGGCCATGTCTATGTAGAGTTTCGCCTGCGTATAGTTGCCCTTCACGAAGAGTATCCAGGCATAGGTATCCAGGTAGGTGCCGTTCTCAGGTTCTGCCTTCACGGTCTTGTAGCTCATCTCCTCGGCCTTGTCGAGGTCGCGCTTCTCGAGCGACAGGTAGTAGGCGTAGTTGTTCAGCGCACTGATGTTGTTGCCATAGGCCTCTATGGCTTTCTCATAGGCTTGATAGGCCTCCGTCAACTTACCCTGCGTGTGGTAGGTGTCGCCCATCATGGCGTAGAAGTCGGACACCACCTCCTTGGTGCTGTTCTCATTGACGTGCTCCAGTGCCTGCGTGCATATGCGCAGCACGTCGTCATGCCGCTGCTCGTGGGCGTAGGCGATGGAGAGGTAAAAGTAGAATTCCAAGGCTTCCGGACTGGCTTCCACGCCTGCTTCGCACAGGTTGATGATCTCGCCGTAGTCTTCTTCACGTATGGCATCCTGCAGCAGTATCATGCGCCCGCCGCTGTTGGTGGGGTCTATCTGCAGCAGTTTGCGCAGCACGGGATTGGCTTCCTGCTCCATGTTCTTCGCTATGAGGTACTGCGCATAGAGCATGGTGAGGTCGGCATTCTCGGTGTCTTGCTCCAAGATGCGGTCAAAGCGGCGGATGATCTGCGTACTGTCACGCTCCTCTTGCTCCACCTGCACGATGAGTCGGCGCATCACGTTGGTCTTCACGGCATCTTCCACCTTTCGGTTCAGCAGCAGGGAGTCCAAGGTCTGCTCATAGAGGGCTTTCTTATCGGTGAGCTCGTAATATGAGGCCAGCGAATAGAGAGCATTGGCATTGTCGGGCTCCTTCTTCAGCACATCCTGATAGATGTCGTAGGCTTTCTCCTGCTTTCCGGTCTGTAGGTAGGCATCACCCAACGCCACTTGGTAGCGCAGCTCATTGGGGTATTCCTTGACCAGCCCTTCCAGTTCCTTGAAGGCGCGTTTCTCATCGTTCATCTCGCGATAGATGCGGTATTTCTCCATGGTGAGGGCTTCACTTTTACCACGTTTCTGCTCCAACGTGTTCAGCACCTCTATCACCTTGTCGTAGTTCTCGGTGCGGGCATAGAGCGACTCCAGCGTATAGAGGAGTTCGATGTGTGAAGGGAAGTGCTCCGCCATCTGCTCTATCAGTTCCAAGGCCTTGCCTTCCTGCCCTTGCTGCAGGTAGAGGTTGGCCAGCCCCTGCCCATACCAATAGTTGTCTGGGCCATACTTCACCGCCTTCTCCAGCGCCTCCATGCCCTTGGGGGTCTGCCCCAGCATCAGGTAGTATTGTGAAAGCTCGTAGTAGGCGGCAGCCGATGTGGGGTTGATGGCGAGGCAATGCTCCAGCATCAGATAGGCGTTGGCATAGTCTTGCCTCAGCTTACTGTTCACCGACTCCATATAGTAGTAGTCGAAGCGCCGCTGCTCTGCCTCCGAGAGATCCGTCTGTGCCTGCAGTGGCAGCACGGACAGCATTCCAAGCAATATTAGTAAGAAACTTTGTTTCAATTATGAATTATGAATTATAATAATTATGAATTATCATGCAAAACCGAACGCAGAGCCAAGCTTGCTTGAGCTATGCTGAGGTACAGCCGATAATCACGGCAAAGCCGTAATTGTCAATTGTGAATTGTAATTTATAAATTACTGAAAACTGAAAAACTGATTAATCCTCAATTTTCCTCAATCCTCAATTTTCCTTACTTCTTCCCCGTGTGCCCAAAGCCACCGGCACCGCGCTCCGTATCATCCAGCACCTCGACTTCCTGCCACTCTGCCTGCTCATGGCGGGCGATGACAATCTGGGCGATGCGCTCCCCGTCTTCCACCACGAAGGGCTCTGCGGAGAGATTGATGAGAATCACACACACCTCACCGCGATAGTCGGCATCGATGGTGCCGGGTGAGTTCAGCACGGTGATGCCTTTTTTCAGTGCCAGACCACTGCGGGGGCGCACTTGTGCCTCGTAGCCTGCGGGCAGCGCCATGAAGAGTCCCGTGGGGATGAGCTTGCGCTCCAAGGGCTGCAGGGTGACGGGCTCACTAAGGTTGGCACGCAGATCCACACCTGCACTCTGCGCCGTGGCATAGGCCGGCAGCGCATGTTTCGACTTATTGATAATTTGTACCTTCATACGTTCTGTTGCAATATTTCTGCGAAAATACGGCTTTTAAAGCAAATAATTGATAACTTTGCCCTAAAAATTGTGAATATGGATTGGAACAGACTCATTTCGGCCAAACGCTTCGGGTTGGAAGACATGCATCAGCCCGACTATCAGGAGAATCGTTCGGAGTTTCAGCGCGACTATGACCGCCTTATTTTCTCGGCACCATTCCGCCGCTTGCAGAATAAGACGCAGGTCTTCCCGCTGCCGGGCAGTGTATTCGTGCACAACCGTCTGACGCATAGTCTGGAGGTGTCATGCGTGGGGCGTTCGCTGGGGAATGATGTGGCGCGTGGCATCTTGCAGCGCCGTCCGGAGCTGCGTGAAAGCTATCTGCCTGAGATCGGTTCCATCGTATCGGCAGCCTGCCTGGCGCACGATTTGGGCAATCCGCCTTTCGGACACTTCGGGGAGCGGGCGTTCTCTACGTATTTCTCTGAGGGCAAGGGTCTGGCACTGAAGGACCGACTGACGGAGGCGCAGTGGAACGACCTGACGCACTTCGAGGGCAATGCCAATGCCTTCCGCCTGCTGACGCACCAGTTCGAAGGCCGCCGCAAGGGTGGCTTCGTGCTCACCTATCCCACGCTGGCCAGCATCGTGAAGTACCCCTATTCATCCAGTGCTATACAGAAGAAATCAAAGTTCGGCTTCTTCACCACCGAGGAGGAGAGTTTTCGGAAAATTGCCGATGAATTGGGCATAAAATGCAAATCTACAGAGCCGCTAATCTATGCCCGCCACCCGCTGGTGTATCTGGTGGAGGCTGCCGACGATATCTGCTATGAAATCATGGACATAGAGGATAGTTTCAAGCTGAAATTGCTGTCACGCGAAGAGACGTTCGACCTGCTGATGGCGTTTTTCAAGGAGGAGCGCAGGGCGAAGATTCGCCAGATGCTGGATAAGGTGACCGATGAGAATGAGCAGGTGGCTTACCTGCGGGCACGTGCCATCGGTCTGCTGACGTATGAGTGCACACAGGCGTTCCTGCAGCATGAGGAGGAAATCCTTGCGGGCGAGTTTGAGGGGGAGCTGATAGAACATATCTCGGAACTGCCACGGCAGGCTTATCAGCACTGTGCAGAGCTGGCCAAGCAGAAAATCTACCGCTCACGCGACGTGGTGGATATCGAGGTGGCTGGTTTCCGCATCATCGGCACGCTGATAGACTTGATGACGGATGCCGTGCTCTCGCCAGAGAAGGCCTATTCACAGCTTTTGATGAACCGCGTAAGCAGTCAGTACAGCATCCGCAGTGCCGACCTCTTCGAGCGCATTCTCTCCGTGCTGGATTACATCTCCGGCATGACCGATGTCTTCGCCCTGGACCTCTACCGAAAAATCAACGGCAACTCACTGTCGGCAGTGTAGAACGTTAAACATTAAACGTTAAACGTTAAACATTAGCTTTGCAGGGTGAAACCATCCGTATGGGAATGGCGAAGCCGTAACGTTTAACGTTTATGTTTATCGTTTAATGTTTAAAAAATGACTTTATTCGCTCCAGAAGTGAGCTTCAAGGCATTGGGCTGCTCCTTGAGGAAGCTCTCGATGTGTCGCATGCGCTTTTCCTCGAGGATCTCGTTCACAGCTATCAGGATGCCCGTCTCCTCCACATCACCGAAGCCATAGTTGATGGCGGTGCCGAACATGCGCATCGTGGGGCTCAGACCCATGTAGGCATTCACCAACGGCGGGATGTTGTAGCCCAGCTTACGGATCTCACCGTTGAGCACCTTGTAGTCTTCCTTGAACGTATCATAGCAGAAGAGAGCTTCCAGCTCACGCTCGTCGCTTTCCAGCTCCAACGGCTTCTTGGGCACGATGAGATTCTCCTTGTCGCCGAAGTGCTTGCGCAGGAAGTAGAGTATCATGTCACGACCCTTGCGAATGTAGCTGGGATACATGGTCACCTTGCCGAAGAAATACTTTACCTCTGGCATGATCACCATCAGGGCTCCGAGGCCATCCCAGAGGTTGTCCAGAGCGAAGAGACCCTTGCTGCCGGCGCGGGTGCTTTGGTATTCCAGCGTCACGAAGCTGCGTGCCAGCTCTATGGTGCAAGGCAGATACTCCTTGATAAACTTGTCTGAGAAGTTGAACAGGTGCGAGGTGGCCAACATCGGCTCGCCGTTGTCATAGAACTGCACGTCGGTGCCTCTGATGTAGCGGTAGCCGCCCAGAATCTCCTCCTTTTCGGGGTTCCACACGATGAGCTGCTTGTAGGGATGCTCCATGATGTCAAACTCATCGATATCCATCGACTTGCCTGTGCCGCCGCCCGCCGCACGGAAGGCTATCTCACGGAGTCGGCCTATCTCGTTCATGGTATTGGGTGCGTTGTGGGCATCTACCACATAAATGATGTTACTGCTCTTATTGGTCATTCTGAGCCTACGCTCCTCAGTGAGCTCTGCTTTCAGCAAATCCTTGCTGATGGGCTGAATTATTTCTTCCATATCGTTTTCTTACTTTTTCCGGTATTAGTCATTGCTAGTATTGAGGTGGTAAATGATGTCCTTCACATACTGCGCCCACTCTGCAGGGGTGCGGCTCTTGTCGAAGGTCTGCCAAGGCAAGGGTTTACCGATGGTGATCGTGAAAGTCTTATGGCGGTTCTTGAACATCTCATCGGCCAGGTAGAGCATGGCGATGTTGAACTTGATGCCCAGCGTCTTGCTCCAGTTGGCCAGTCGGTAGAAGAAGTCGGAGTTGCGTCCCTCGAAGTGGATAGGCACCACGTCGCGGTGTGTCTCCACGCTCTTGCTGATGAAGGTCTTCTTCCATTCCAGGTCGCGTATCACGCCGTTCTGCTTTCTGGAGCACAGTCCTGCAGGAAACATGATAATGTGGTCATCGCTATGGAACCCTGCTTCCACCAGCCGTGGGAAGTCCTTGGCTTGCTTGCCGGTCTTGTTGATAGGGATAAAGAATGGCGCGAGGCCTTTGATGTTCATGAGTAGGTCGTTCACCAGGTACTTGATCTTTTCGTCATAGTGGCTGCCCAGCACATAGCCCAGTGCCAGTCCGTCCTGCCCGCCCAGCGGATGGTTGCTCACGAAAGTGAAAGGTCCGCCCTCAGGCAGGTTTTCCTCTCCTTGCACCACCAACTTGGCATCGAGGTAATCCAGCGTGCTTTTCAAGAATGGCAGCCCCACTTCCTCGCCATGCTCCCGCATGAAGGCGTTCAGTTCGTCTTGGTGCACTATCTTCTTCAGGTAGCTCCTCACGAAGCCTGGGATTTTCTTTCCCTTTGCCTTCTCGGCCAGCACGCGGTCTATATCGATCAGTACAGATGAATTTTCAGCCATAATTATGCTTTTACTCCATTTTAACCGCAAAGTTAATTTTTACTTTCTTTAATACAAAACTTTTTACGGAAAAGTATTCAAATAGTCAGCGAAAAAGTCGTAATCACTACTTTTTTCATAAAAACTTTATTGTTCATAAAACCAGTTGTTATTAATTAAGCGCTGAAGCGTGTCGGCTTTGGCGTGTTGGCCACCGCGCTGCGGCTCCCACGATATTCGCGTTTATAAAGTAATATTTACAACTTTTCTGTGCCGTTTGTCAAGAGTTGAGCTCATATTTAAGGTTTGTTAAGGAATAGAACCTATACGCATTATACGTTTTCTAAGATTCACGATTCAGTTGCCGTATTTTATGAAAATTATAGTCAGCGGACTTTTCTTGAAACGTGGCCGATACCTGAGCGCACAGTCTGTTTTTTACGACGCAGTTGCGAAAATTTTACGGCGCAGTTGCTGCCCATGAAAACGGGGTGATTCGGGGGGGGGTAATTCAGATAATTTCAATTTCAATTAAAAAATTAATCTGTGTGGTGATAAGTTCCTAAAAGCTTGTGTACCTCGGAAAAAGTGACT
>CALAEY010000038.1 GCA_937891085.1 uncultured Prevotellaceae bacterium
CCTCGTATGGCTGTTCCTCGCGATGGGAATCTTCAGGTAATGCTTCGTGAGGGCGTAGTAAAGAAGGATATTATCAAAAATAACTATTTATCAGCGCGTGCAGAGCGTTATATCGACAGGTTGTTGACTTTAGACTTTGACATGACGCTTCACGAGTATATGGATAAGCAGTACTATCAGAAAGGCATCGACTATGAGGCATCCGCAGAGGCGTTTAGTGTTATGTATAATTTAGGTGATACTTTGACGAGCGGCGCACTGCTTAAGAAACATATCCGGTGGAAGAAGTTGCGTCGTGAGTATAGGCGTCAGGCAGAGCAAGGAGAGATAAGTTTTGGTTAATAAATATATCAAATAATTCATTATGGAACACAAGGAGAATTATGATCAGAAGGTTCGCGGCTATCGGAATAATAATCCGCTTAATCTTCGTATTTCACACAATGCGTGGAAGGGTAAGTTACCAAAGGCAGAGAACACCGATGGTAGTTTTGAGCAGTTTGAGACGATGGCGTTAGGGTTCAGGGCTGCATTGATGAATCTGCGTACTCATATTCGCAGGGGTCGGCATACAGTTCAGGAGTTGATAGCGGTATGGGCGCCTGAGAGCGACGGCAATAACACACAGCGGTATATAGAGCGCGTGTGTAGGACTACCGGCATGGAACCTCGGATGGTGATAGTACCGACTGACCGTGAACAGATGGTGAAGTTGGTGTATGCGATGGCGATAGTAGAGAACGGCAGCCGTCCGGATTGGGAGGATATATATGCGGGTTATGATATGCTGTAATGAAGGATAAGAGGACTACATATAAGCGTGTGGCATCGACGGCTGAAGACATCACACTTGCCTGTTGCAAGCGTTGTGAGTGGTGCGACATACGGTTGACTCGGCGAGAGTCTGCCGACTACCATGAGTTAGGTAGTAAGGTGTGGCGTGATGCTCAAGGTGCTATAAAGAAGGATAGTGCCGACAATCAGCGGTTGATATGTACGCGTTATGGTCATTCGGTGTCCGGTAAAGAATGTTGTCCGAAATACTTATGTGCCCGAGAACAGTGGGTTTGAGAGGTAAGGGCGAGAGCGGATGAGAACACCCGTGCTCATGGCAGCGCATATAGTGGTGTTCGCGGTGCGTTCTTTGATATGTTAAAACAGTTGTTGGAACTAAAAAGCCGTAGTATTTTGCGCAAAAGTGAACAAAAATCACTTTTTTTTCAAAAAAAATTCACAAACCGCCACAAAAAACATCCTTCATTGGCATTCATCACATTGATATTGTGCCAGTTACAACACAAAAGGCACATTTTGCCATTCAGCACTCCCCTATCACGCACATCACAAGCAGTCGCCGCCATCATGCCCTACACCTTATATATAATATATAGATGCCAGCGCCAAAAAAGCGACACAAAACACGAAATAACACTCAAAAAACATTTTTTTCTTGCAAAAACCGAAAAATGCTATTAACTTTGCACCGCAAAAATTTGTCAGGCGCATTTTTGCCTACCAAACCAGCTGCTCGGATGGTGGAATCGGTAGACACGAGGGACTTAAAATCCCTTGGCCATTGCGGCTGTGTGGGTTCAAGTCCCACTCCGAGTACGAAAGAAAAAGAAAGTCCTGAACACTTGTTCAGGACTTTCTTTATTTAGCACTTTCCAGCAACGCTTGCTCTGCCTGCTCCACCCGCTCGAAGTGGAAGCCAGAGAGGACATCTGTCATCAGGGCTTGGATCTCTGCGTTGCAGAGGCGGCCGATGCTGCCCTCATGGGTGTGATGCACCTCCTTGCCGTGCGTGAACTCGCCACGCTCGAACTCCAGCCCCACCTGCTTGTAGGCATCGCGGAAGGGCACGCCCTGCAGCACCAGCTCATTGACACGCTCCACGCTGAAGATGGGCAGGTAGCGAGGATCATCGAGGATATGCTCATTCACCGTGACACGGCTCAGCGTGTAGGCTGCCATGTGCAGGCAGTCGATCAGCTCATCGAAGGCAGGCAGGAAGACTTCCTTCAGCAGCTGATAGTCGCGGAAGTAGCCCGTAGGCAGATTGTTCATCATGAGCACGATCTGCTGCGGCAGCCCTTGCAGCTTGTTGCACTTGCTGCGCGTGAGCTCGAAGACATCGGGATTCTTCTTATGCGGCATGATGCTGCTGCCTGTGGTGCACTCATCGGGCAGCTTGAGGAAGCCGAAGTTCTGGCTGTTGAACATGCAGGCATCGAAGGCCAACTTAGACACGGTGCCAGCGATGCCAGCCAAGGCAAACGCCACGTTGCGCTCCATCTTGCCACGCCCCATCTGCGCATAGACCACATTATAATCGAGGCTGTCGAACCCCAGCAGACGGGTGGTCATGGTGCGATTCAGCGGGAAGGATGAGCCGTAGCCAGCGGCAGAGCCCAGTGGGTTGCGATTCACCATGCGGTAGGCCGCCTGCAGCATCTGCAGATCATCTACAAGGCTCTCGGCATAGGCACCAAACCACAGGCCGAAGCTGCTGGGCATGGCTATCTGCAGGTGCGTGTAGCCAGGCATGAGCACCTCCTTGTAGCGCTCACTCTGCGCTATCAGCACATGGAAGAGCTCTTCTGCAGCCTCTGTGACGCGACGCAGCTGACTGCGTGTGAACAGCTTGAGGTCGAGCAGCACCTGGTCGTTTCGAGAGCGTCCGCTGTGTATCTTCTTACCCACATCGCCCAGCGCCCGCGTGAGCATGAACTCCACCTGTGAATGCACGTCCTCCACATCGTCCTCGATGCGGAACTCTCCATCCACGGCCAGCTGGTAGATCTTGCGCAGTTCGGCCAGCAGCATGCGCAGCTCCTCAGCCGTGAGCAGTCCGATGCTCTGCAGCATGGTGATATGTGCCATGCTCCCCAGCACGTCAGACGCTGCCAGATAGAGGTCCATCTCCCTGTCGCGCCCCACCGTGAAGCGCTCAATCTCCTTGTTTACCTGTACGGATTTTTCCCAAAGCTTGTTCATAAACGCGAGCGTTTAATATTTAAAATGCAAAAATTCAAAAATGCAAAGATGCAAAAATAAAAAAATTCAAATATGCAAAAATTAAAAAACGCTGAGATGAGGGTGGAAGGAGCGGCAAAGCCGCAATCTTCGCAATCTTTGCATCTTTGCATCTTTGCATCTTTTAATTTTTGAATCGTAAAATATAGCCTACGGCTATATTTTACTGTATGGTATCTGCGCCAGCAGGCCAGCGATTTTCTCTACGGCATCAGTGAGGGGTTTCTTCACCATGGCCATCATGAACGAGTTCATGTTCAGGCCCACGGTGACACGCATCTTGCACTGGCTGCCAGTGATGGGCAGCAGCTGCACCCACATGTCGAATGGCAGGGGCGACTGCACGGTGCTGTACTTGATGGTCTTGTTGGGCTCCTTCTCTACCAACTTCAGCGTCACCATGCCCATAGGGCTCTTGTAGGAGATGCTATCCTCGCCAATGACCACATCCTGCAACTTATCTGCAGGGATGCGCTCCTTCAGGCGTGTGAGGTTATCCACATTGCTCAGCACATCGAATACCACGCGCTGCGGAGCCGTTATCTCTTTTTCACTGCTATGAATTTGCTCCATAATTTTTCATTCTTCATTATTTATCCTCTCCCCAGTGTGCAGGATCTTTGCGCCACTGATTCAGGGTTTCTACATCTTCCTCTACGATATAGCCTGTGCGGAGGGCCTCTTCAAGCACCATCTCGTAGTTGGTCAGGGTGACCAGCTTCACCTTGGCATCCTTGAAAGCCTTCTCAGCCACGGGGAAACCGTATGTATAGGAAGCTATCATGCCTATCACCTCGCAGCCATCGCGACGGATGGCCTCCACAGCCTTGAGGCTGCTGCCGCCAGTAGACACCAGGTCTTCTACCACTACCACCTTCATGCCTGGGCGAAGCTCACCCTCGATGAGGTTCTCCAGTCCGTGATCCTTTGGTTTGGAGCGCACATATACGAATGGCAGGTTCAGGGCATCGGCCACCATGGCTCCCTGAGCGATGGCCCCTGTGGCCACACCAGCGATGGCATCTGCCTCACCAAACTGCTCCATGATGAGACGGGTGATTTCTGTCTTGACAAAGTTGCGCAATGCAGGATAAGAAAGTGTCTTGCGGTTATCGCAATAGAATGGCGATTTCCAACCTGAAGCCCAAGTGAATGGGTTGTTTGGCTGCAACTTGATGGCCTTAACCTTCAGTAACTTCTCTGCAAAAAGTCTCTCAACGTTTTTCATAATTTTTCATTCGGTTTTGTTTAGTTTGGAGACAAAGATACACGTATCTTCGCTTTTGTGGGCAAAGATAATAAACGACTTCGAAACTGGAAAGCCTAACTGGATTTTTTTAGCCGTCCAGACGCAAAAATACTGCCTCAGCTGCTAATCGTCCATGATGGAATCATCTACAGATGAGAGGTCGATGAACTTGCGCAGTTCCTCGAAGCTGTAGCCACGGCTCTGGCCATAGTGCATGAGCTTCACCTTGCGCTGATAGCCCGTGATTTCGGCCTTCATGCTGCGCTCCTTCTGCGCCAGCGCCTTGCGCAGGGCGGCCTCGTAGGCCACCTCGTCGATGCCATCGATGGCAGGCTGATAGACTAAGCGCGAGATGTGCTTCTGCTGCAGGGCTTGGGCCATCTTGCGCTTGCCCCACCCTGAGAAGCGGAGCTTGTCGTTCACAAAGGCTTTGCAATAGCGTGCCTCATCGATGAATTTCTCTTCTTCCAGACGTGCCAAGATGCGCTCTATGGCCTCTTCTGGCAGCTCCAGTCGCTGCAGTTTCTCCTCCACCTCAGAGCGACAACGTTCACTCTGGGAGCAGTAGGCTGCCATGCGTTTCAGAGCATCAGACTCTGTGATTGTTGCAGTAGGTTTTCTCATAATAGTGCCTTTATTATCCTGTCGTTATGTGATATATCTTGATAGATCGTTACGTCTCTGTATCCCTGTGCCTCATGGAGCGCTTTCAAGGCTGCACCCTGTGTGCGATTGATTTCGAAGTAGAGTCTGCCCCCTGGGCGCAGCAGGTGCCTGCCCAGCTCCCCTATGCGGCGATAGAACAGCAGGGGGTCTTCATCTGGCACGAAGAGGGCCAAGGCGGGCTCATAGGCCACCACATTGGGCTCCATCTCCGCACGCTCACGCTCCAGCACATAGGGCGGATTGCTTACGATGACATCAAACAGTCCCTCCCCCTCTGGCCGGAAGGTCAGCACATCCAGCAGGCGGAAGTCCACCTGCGCCCCAAGGCGCTCTGCATTGCCCTGCGCCACCTCCAAGGCTTCGAGCGACACATCCCATGCCTCTACCTGCGCCTGAGGCAGTTCCAATGCCAAGGAGATGGCGATGCATCCGCTGCCTGTGCCCACATCGAGCACAGAGGCACCAGCCCCTGTCTCTGCCACGATGCGCTGCACCAGTTCCTCCGTCTCAGGACGGGGGATGAGCACAGCTGGACTCACGCAGAAGGGGCGTGAGAGGAAAAGGGTGTAGCCCTGAATGTACTGGATAGGCTCAAAGTGTGCCAATCGC
Organism: uncultured Prevotellaceae bacterium; assembly: GCA_937891085.1. Lineage (GTDB taxonomy): Bacteria > Bacteroidota > Bacteroidia > Bacteroidales > Bacteroidaceae > Bacteroides. Next base: position 5,561 of record CALAEY010000038.1, read on the forward strand.
TGGAGAATGGTTTGCAGTTTTTCTTCTTGATTTCCCGATAATTCTATATCTTTGCAGAGGAAATAGTCGGTCTGCGACTGACCCAGCAACTCCGTACAGACAATGCGTGAGAGGGCAGCGGCCTCACCAGGCTCGTAATAAGCGCTCAGCGCACGACGTATCTGTGACGGATTAGTGGACATATTATTAATTGCTATGCTGCGAAGATAATGCATTTTTTGAGAAAATGGATAGAATTTTAGAAGAAAAATATATGCGGCGCTGCTTGGAGCTGGCACGCCAAGGCATAGAGGGGGCAGCCCCTAACCCCATGGTGGGTGCCGTGATAGTGGCCGCTGGACGCATCATAGGCGAGGGCTACCATGCCAAGTACGGGGAGGCCCATGCCGAGGTGAATGCCGTGAACTCCGTACGCCCTGAGGACAGGCCGCTGCTGAAGCAGGCCACCATCTACGTGAGCCTGGAACCTTGCGCCCACTATGGCAAGACACCTCCCTGTGCCGACCTCATCATCCGCGAGCAGATACCCCGCATCGTGGTGGGCTGCCAAGACTCGTTCGACAAGGTGGATGGGAAGGGCATACAGAAGCTGCGTGAGGCAGGGCGTGAGGTCATCGTGGGGGTGCTGGAGCAGGAATGCCGTGCGCTGAACAAGGCGTTCTTCACGGTGCAGGAGAAGCATCGGCCCTACATCACCCTGAAATGGGCGCAGAGCAGCGATGGCTACATAGACAGGTTGCGCACAGAGGGGAAGCCCGTACGCCTATCGTCTGAGCGCTCACTCATCGAGGTGCATAAGCTGCGGGCAGAGCATACGGCCATCATGGTGGGCAGACGCACTGCCCTGCTGGACAATCCTACGCTGAACGTGCGCCACTGGACGGGCAGACAGCCTGTGCGCGTGGTGCTGGACCGCACCCTGAGCCTGCCTCCAGACCTGCATCTCTTCGATGGGAGTCAGCGCACGCTGGTATTCACGGCTCAGCAGAGGGAGAGTAGGCCCAACGTGGAATATCGCACCCTAGACTATAGCCAAGACATACTGCCACAGGTGCTGGAGGTGCTGCGGCAGGAACAGCTGCAGTCGCTCTTGGTAGAAGGGGGCAGAGAGCTGCTGCAAGCATTCATCGATGCCCATCTGTGGGACGAGGCGCACATAGAATGCTGCCCCATCACGATAGGCGAGGGGGTGCCTGCTCCGCTAATAAGTCTAAAAAAACCTTACAAAGAAGTCTTAAAATGGGGCAGAAAGTACCTTAATATATATAATTTTGTATAAAACTTGCTTACAAAACATCCTATAACAAAATACTTTCTTATCTTTGCGGGCGAAAAATGTAAATGGAATGAGAAGTAGATTTTTAATTTCTATCATAAGTCTGATACTGGGCACCGTCATCCTGGGTTCTTGCATCAAGGGTGAGGACAATGACTATGTCTATAGCATCGACGCCACGGTACGCGCCTTCAGCATCGATTCCATCAACGGAGTGAAATATCCGTTCAGCATCGACCTGTTCAGGAGCAGTATCTACAACAAGGACTCGCTGCCTTACCTCTCAGACACGCTGCTGAAGAGTTTCCAGATAGACACGTTCACCGTCACTGGGGCCGTGTTTGCAGCAGACACCCTGATGAGATTTCCAGCTACGGTAGATCTGACAAAGGCCATGAATGGGGCAGACGGCATCATGTTCACCGTCTATGCCGCTGACGGACAGACCTCACGCAACTACCGACTGGACGTGAGGGTGCACATGCAAGATCCGGACTCACTGATGTGGGGCATACGCAGGGATATGCCAGAGGACTTCGTCAATGCCGACTTAGGCGCTACGCCAAAGGTGATCAGCTTCGACCATCAGCTGCTGATTTTCACCGGTCTGAATTGCTATCATACCTCATTGGAAAGCACCTCTGAGTATGCATGGCAGACTTCTACCATCAGCGGACTCCCTGAGGCTGTGGACTGGACGTCCTTGCTGACGTTCGACAATCTGCTCTTCGTACGCACTACGGAGGGTGATGTATATACCTCTGCTGACGGACTGCAGTGGGGCAGACATGCTTCGCTGAGTGGTGACGTGAAGTTGCTGCTGGCTGGCACGTCTCAGCTGCTGATGGGCGTAAAGACGGTGGACGATACGGACTACTTCTGTCGTGCCGATGTCAACAATCCTACGTGGGTCTTAGGAGATAAGGTACCCGTAGACTTCCCTATGGCTCAGATACATGCCACAGTTCATACCACCCCTACAGGTGTGGAGCGTGTCATCATCACAGGTGATACGCCACAGATGGGAAGCCAGACAGAAGTGGTGCCTTGGTTTACCTTCGAGGGCGACAACTGGGCTGCATTGGATACAGAAGACATGGCTTGCCCCTACATGGGACACCCCAGTATATTCCAGTACAACAGTTGGTTCTTCATCTTCGGCAATGGATTTGAGGCCATGTACGAGTCGCCCAGCGCTCTGACATGGAACGAGATGACCACCAAATTCACGCTGCCTGCAGAGCTGAAGGGCAAAGACCACTACAGCGCTACCGTAGACGATGACAAGTTCATCTGGATAGTGATCAGCGAGGCAGGAAACAACCAGCTGTGGAGGGGCAGACAGAATAAGTTTGGCTTTAAGCGCCAATAACGACATAAAAGAGACAAGATGGAAGATGCCTTGACCTTCGACCCTAACCGCATCCCTGCACACATCGCCATCATCATGGACGGCAATGGGCGCTGGGCTAAGCAGCAGGGACAAGTGCGTACCTTCGGACACCAAGCGGGAGCACAGACCGTGCATACCATTGCTGAGGAAGCGGCGCGCCTAGGGGTGAAGTATCTTACCTTATATACTTTCTCCACGGAGAACTGGAACAGGCCCGAGGAGGAAATCACGGCTTTGATGAACCTGCTGTTCGACCAGATAGAAGAGGAAACCTTCATGAAGAACAACATCAGGTTTCGCATCATAGGCCAAGAAGGGCGCCTGCCTATCAAGGTACAAGAGCGCCTGAACCAGTGCATCGCTCGCACGGCTGGGAATACAGGCATGACCATGATACTGGCATTGAGCTACTCTTCACGCTGGGAGCTAACAGAAGCTGCCCGCCAGATAGCACAGGAGGTGAAGGATGGGAAGCTGGAGGTGGAAGACATCCAGGCAGAGACCATCGAGGCACACCTGAGTACGCACTTCATGCCAGACCCCGACTTGCTGATACGCACGGGTGGGGAGGTGAGAATGAGCAACTACCTGCTATGGCAGTGCGCCTACTCAGAGCTGTACTTCTGCGACACCTTCTGGCCCGACTTTGATGAACGGGAGCTGCGCAAGGCCATCGCACACTACCAACAGAGGGAGCGGCGCTTTGGCAAGACCAGTGAGCAGGTGAAGCAGTAGAAACGTGAATGTGAACGTGAACGTGAATTTTGCATATTGCATTTTTGAATATTTGAATATTAAAAAGATGAGGTATCGATTACTCCGATTATTGATAGCACTCATGGGCATGATGAGCTTCTCTCCTGCCCTCTTTGCACAGGAGCCCACTGGCACAGAGAGTGGCGAGACGCCAGTGGTGCTTTATAACGCCCAGCCAAAGCAATACACCATCGCTGCCATCAGGGTGGAGGGTGCTGACACGTATGACGACAACGTCATACTGAGCATCTCTGGATTGGCTGTGGGACAGAAGGTGACCATCCCTGGCGATGACATCACGGATGCTGCTAAGCGCTACTGGAAGCACGGCCTCTTCTCTGATGTGCGCATCGAGGAGGACAAGGTGACCACTGACAGCGTGTGGCTCTCCATCCACCTGCAGCTGCGTCCACGCGCCTCTGAGGTGCGATTCGTAGGTGCCAAGAAATCGGAGCGCGACGAACTGGAAACACGCATCGGCATGATCAAGGGCGGACAGGTGACACCAAACACCATAGACCGTGCCACCACCCTCATCAAGCGCTACTACGACGAGAAAGGCTTCAAGAATGCTGAGGTGGAAGTGATGCAGATAGACGATCCTGAAAACGAGAATCAGGTGATCGTGCAGGTGAACATCGACAAGAAGGAGAAGATTAAGGTCAATGAGATCACCTTCGAGGGCAACGAGGCCATCACGGCCAAGAAGCTGAAGCGTGTGATGAAGAAGACCAACGAGAAGAACAAGTTGGTGAACATCTTCCGTACCAAGAAGTTCACAGATGAGAACTATGAGGCCGATAAGGAGCTCATCATTGACAAGTACAACGAGCTGGGCTATCGTGATGCCGTGATCGTGGAAGACAGCGTGTCACCTTTCGATGAAGGGTCTGTGAACGTGTTCATCCACGTGGACGAAGGTCAGAAATACTACCTGCGCAACGTGACCTGGGTGGGCAACACCGTCTATCCTACGGCTCAGCTGGAAAACCTGCTGCGCATGAAGAAGGGCGACGTGTACAACCAGAAGTTGCTCGATGAGCGTCTGTCTACTGACGACGATGCCATTGGCAACCTGTATTATAATAATGGTTACCTGTTCTACTCCCTCGACCCTGTGGAGGTGAACATCGACAACGACTCTATCGACTTGGAGATGCGCATCGTGGAAGGACAGCAGGCTACCATCAACAAGATCATCATCAATGGTAACGACCGTGTGTATGAGAATGTGGTGCGTCGCGACTTGTACGTGCGCCCAGGCGACCTCTTCAATCGTGAGGAGCTCATCAACACCATGCGCCGACTGATGCAGATGGGACACTTCGACCCAGAGCAGATCTCTCCTACCCCTCTGCCACATCCAGAAGACGGCACGGTGGACATACAGCTCGACTTGGTTTCCAAGGCCAATGACCAGATAGAGCTCTCTGCAGGTTGGGGACAGACAGGTGTGATAGGCCGCATGAGTCTGAAGTTCACCAACTTCTCTATGGCCAACCTGCTGCACCCTGGCAAGAACCATCGAGGCATCATGCCACAAGGCGACGGCCAGACCCTGACGCTGAGCGCACAGACCAATGCCAAGTACTACCAATCGTACAGCATCTCGTTTGCAGACCCATGGTTCGGAGGCAAGCGTCCTAACACCCTGCAGCTCTCTGCCTACTACTCTGTGCAGACAGACATCAGCAGCCGCTACTACAGCCAGGCTATGATGAACAACTACATGAACAGCTATATGTATGGCGGCATGTACGGAGGTATGTATGGCGGCTATGGCATGTACAACAATGCCTACTACAACATGGAGAACTACTATGACCCTGACAAATACGTGAAGATGTTCGGACTCTCAGCCCTGTTTGGCAAACGACTCACGTGGCCTGACGACTACTTCCAGGCCTCTGCCGAGCTCTCTTACCAACGCTACATGCTGAGTGAGTGGATGTACTTCCCTGTGACAGACGGCAACTGCAACAACCTGAGCCTGAACTTCACGCTGGGACGTTACAACACAGACAGCCAGATCTATCCTCGCTCAGGCTCTGAGTTCTCCGTCTCTGCAGAATTCACGCCTCCGTTCTCTCTGTGGAATGGAGTGGACTACAGCAAGTACGACCTGAACAACCAAGACGACGTGAACCGCATGCATAAGTGGGTGGAATACCACAAGTGGAAATTCAAATCCAAGATGTTCATCCCACTGCTCGACCCCTATAACGTTCAGCGCACCCCAGTGCTCATGGCAAGAGCCGACTTTGGTCTGATAGGCCACTACAACAAATATAAGAAGACCCCGTTCGGAACCTTCGACGTGGGTGGTGACGGTATGACGGGCTACTCATACTACGCTACGGAGAACATCGCCCTGCGTGGTTACGAGAACAGCTCACTGACCTACAGCCGTAGCCAAGCCGGCTATGCCTACACTCGCATGGTGCTGGAGCTGCGCTACCCGCTGATGCTGGAGACCTCAACGAGTATCTATGCGCTGGCCTTCATCGAAGGCGGTAACGCATGGCACGAGGTGAGCGACTTCAATCCCTTTGACCTGAAACGTTCTGCTGGCGTGGGTATACGTATCTTCCTGCCAATGATCGGTATGATGGGTATCGACTGGGCCTACGGATTTGACAAGGTTAATGGTACCAGAGAATATGGTGGAAGCAACTTCCACTTCATGCTGGGCCAAGAATTTTAATAACACTAAATCAAGAGAGACATGAAAAAGTTAGGAATCCTTTTGATACTGCTCTGTGCAGTTGCATTCAATGCGAACGCTCAGCGTTTTGCATTCATCGACATGGAATACATTTCACAGAATATTCCAGAATACCAATCGGCTACTGACCAGCTTCAGAAACTTTCTGAACAATATCAGAGCGAGGTAGAGAAGATAAACAATGAGGCCAAGACCCTCTATGAGAACTATCAGAAAGCCACTGGCCTCTCTGATGCCGTGAAACGTCAGCGTGAAGATGCCATCGTGACCAAGGAGAAAGAAGCTGTGGAACTGCGCCAGAAGTACTTCGGACAGGAAGGCGAGCTGATGAAGAAGCAGCAGGAACTGCTGGAACCCCTTCAGGATGAGATCTACCAAGCCGTGAAATCCATTGCCCAGCGCAAGGGCTATGCCGCTGTGATAGACCGTGCCTCAGCCAGCAGCATCATCTTTGCCCAGCCAAGCATCGACATCAGCGAGGAGGTATTGCAGGAATTAGGCATCGCAATTAATTGAGCTTTCGGTTTTTTAATGTATCTTTGCGCAGTAAATGAGCAAAAGCCGTATTTATAAAGATAGAATAACAACAATAAATTAATAATAAAGACTATGTTTAAGAAAATCGCAATTGTCGTAGCCATGTTCTTGCTCCCACTGGGCGTCATGGCGCAATCAAAGTTAGCTCACCTGAATTCTCAGGAGATCATTCCTGACATGCAGGAGTATAAGGATGCCGTTGCCTCTTTGCAGAGCAAGGAGAAGGGCTATCAGGACGAACTTACCCGCATCTCTGAAGAGTTTCAGAAGAAGTATCAGGAGTATGTGGCTCAGGCTGATTCACTGCCACGCAATATAGCAGAACGTCGTGAGAAAGAGCTCAGCGACATGCAACAGAGAGCGCAGGAGTTCCAGCAGGAAGCTCAGCAGGCCCTGCAGCAGGCTCAGCAGGATGCCATGACCCCTATTTTGCAGAAGGTGAATGATGCCGTTCAGGCAGTGGGCAAGGCCGAGGGCTATACCTACATCTTCGATCTGGCCAACAGCTCTATCACTTATGTAGGAGACAACAGTGTCGACATCACAGCCAAGATCAAGGCTCAGCTCGGCATTAAATAACGTTTTTGAGTATTAAAAAACCATGCTGAAGAAGATTGGCTTAGCCATAGCCCTGTTTCTGCTCCCTCTGGGAGTCATGGCGCAGCAATACTTTGCACACACCAACTCACAGAATATCATCAGTGAGATGCGTGAGTACAAGGATGCCATGGCCACACTGGAGAATATGCAGAAGAAGTACCAAGACGAACTGAACCGTGTGAAAGATGAATTCAACGTCAAGTACCAGTCTTATCTGGCCGACGTGGAATCACTGCCCCGTAACATCGCTGAGCGCCGCCAGAAAGAGCTGCAGGACTTGGCCTCACGCCAAGAGCAGTTCCAGCAGGAAGCGCTGCAGTCGCTCCAACTGGCCCGTCAGGAGGCCATGACACCCATTCGCCAGAAGGTGAATGAGGCCATCCGCGTGGTAGCAGAGGCAGAGGGGTACATCTATGTGTTCGACCTGAGCACTACGCCCATCGCGTATGTGAGCAGTCAGAGCGTGGACATCACAGACAAGGTGAAAGCACAGCTGGGAATCAGATAAAGCAGGTCGTTTTTTAGGCTATATATATAAAAAGGTGGGAAGAAAGCTTCTCACCTTTTTAATTTTTCTTATTTTTGCAGCAGATAGTGTATACGTGAGTGATATGAAACAGTCCTTACCCACCTCTCCAGGCCCTATCGGAGTGTTCGACTCTGGTTACGGCGGTCTCACCATCCTGAGCAAGATCAGGGAGGCGCTGCCTCAGTATGACTATATCTACTTGGGCGACAATGCGCGTGCGCCGTACGGCACACACTCTTTCGACGTTATTTACCGATACACTTTACAGGCCGTAGAATACCTTTTTCAAAATGATTGTACTTTGGTCATTCTGGCATGTAATACCGCATCTGCGAAAGCACTCCGTACCATTCAACAGATTGACCTTCCGCGCATCAACAACAAGTCTCAAAAACGCAACGTATTAGGAGTTATCCGACCTACGGTGGAAGCCGTTCCGTCACTGACCAGAACAGGGCATGTCGGTATTCTGGCGACACCTGCAACGGTTTCGTCCGAGTCATATGTTTTGGAACTGGAGAAAATCACTAATGATGCCGACGCAAAAAACGCATCTTCTCTGGTCGTCACCCAACAGGCCTGTCCTTTATGGGTGCCGCTCATCGAAGCGGGAGAGCATCGTAATCCGGGAGCGGATTATTTTGTAGATTTATATCTCAAAGAGATATTCGCCAAAGACCCGAAGATTGACACTTTGGTATTAGGATGCACGCATTATCCGCTACTGAAAGACAAGATCAATCAATGGCTGCAAGGGACAGATATTCAGACTATTGCGCAAGGAAAATTGGTGGCTGAAAGTCTAAAAGATTACTTGCACAGGCATCCTGAGTATCGCAACCAATTATCGCAGGACGGAACTTGTGAATATCTGACAACGGAAAATGCCGACCGCTTTGCACAATCGGCATCTCTGTTCCTCAATTCTCCTATTCAAGCCACCCACGTGGATTTGTAATTCTCAAGAGAGGTGTTTTCCACCGAATCAAGTTTTGAACGGGGTTTTATCGAAGTTTTTACCTTATCTTAACGAGGTTTCATCATGGTGCAACCTCCATTCTCCTTATCCTTGCATGGACTGAAGGCGGTTTTTCATTTCAATCCACTCGTCCCGCAGACGGGCAGCGATTTCAAATTCCTGCGCTTTTGCCGCAGCCAACATCTGCTTGCTCTTTGCAGCAATAGCTTTCTCCAGAGTTTTGACATCCATTTTTTGCCAGTCAGCGGTTTTCCAACTTTCGCGGATAGCCTCTTCAACGCGCTGTTTCTCTGCCTCCGGGTCTTTGTACAGCGAAGCCAGAGCGGACGTGTTGATGTCTTTTTTGATGGCCGTAGGCGTAATGCCGTGTTCTTCATTATAACGCATTTGTATCCGCCTTCGCCGGTTTGTCTCATCAATGGTAGCCCGCATAGCAGGTGTTATCTTGTCTCCGTACAAGATTGCTTTGCCGTTCACGTGTCTCGCCGCACGTCCTACCGTTTGTGTCAGACTGCGTTGGTCGCGCAGGAATCCCGTCTTGTCCGCATCAAGAATAGCCACCAAACTGACTTCCGGCAAATCGAGTCCCTCCCTCAGCAAGTTAACGCCAACCAGCACATCGTATTCCCCTTTTCGCAAATCCTCCATTATTTTCACTCGCTCAATGGTATCTATATCCGAATGGATATAGGCTGATTTAATTCCGTAGCGTCTCAAATACTCGTCCAACTCCTCTGCCATTCGTTTGGTAAGCGTAGTGACAAGTACTCTTTCGTTGCGGTGTACCCGCGTGCGGATTTCATCCATCAAATCGTCCACTTGGTTTTCCGTAGGACGCACATCTATTTCGGGATCGAGCAAACCGGTAGGCCGTATCAATTGGTCAATCACAATTCCTTCGCTGCGATTGAGTTCGTATTCCTCCGGAGTAGCGGAGACATAGATTGTCTGCCCTGTTTTTTGTTCGAACTCATCGAAGGTAAGCGGCCTGTTGTCTCGCGCAGCAGGAAGCCGGAACCCATAAGTAACCAGATTATCTTTTCTCGACTTGTCTCCTCCGTACATTCCCCGTATTTGCGGGACAGTGACGTGACTCTCGTCAATTACCAAGAGCATATCATCCGGGAAATAATCGAGCAGACAGTAGGGCGGAGTTCCTTCCGCACGGCCGTCGAAATAACGGCTGTAGTTTTCCACTCCGGAACAATACCCCAATTCGTCTAACATCTCCAAATCATACTTTACCCTTTCTTCAATCCGCTTGGCATACAATTCTTCTCCCAAATCGGTAAAATACTCTATTTGTTTCGCCAAGTCGGCTTTTATCTGCTCTTTAGCGCTGGCGATGCGTTCCTTGGAAGTATTGAAAATAGTGGCGGGCGAGAGGTTGTAATGGTCAAACTCTTCAAGCACTTGTCCGCCAATCGGGTCTATTGTTAGAATGGCATCAATCTCGTTGCCAAAAAATTCGATTCGCACGATGTAATCGGCATAAGCAAGAGCGATGTCGATAGTGTCTCCTTTTACCCGGAACCGTCCGCGTGACAGTTCTATATCGTTTCGCACGTATTGTGCGGCAACGAGTTGCTTGAGCAGCGTGTCCATCTCCATTTTTTCTCCACGACGAATAGAGATGATGTTGTCCGTAAAATCCTGCGGACTCCCCAAGCCATAGATACAACTGACGGACGAAACAATAATCACGTCTTTTCTGCCCGAGAGCAACGCCGCTATAGCAGACAAGCGCAACCTGTCAATCTCTTCATTGATGGAGAGATCTTTCTCGATATACAAATCCGTGGAAGGGATATAGGCTTCCGGCTGATAATAGTCATAATAGGAGACGAAATACTCAACGGCATTGTGCGGGAAGAACGCCTTCATCTCCGAATACAACTGCGCCGCAAGTGTTTTGTTGTGGCTCATTATCAATGTCGGCCGGTTGAGTTGCTGGATGACATTCGCAACGGTAAATGTTTTACCGCTACCTGTGACGCCCAGCAAAACTTGCGCTTCCGCACCGGCTTTTATACCCTCCACCAGCGATTGGATTGCTTGCGGTTGATCACCGGTCGGTTTATATGGGGATTCTAATTGAAACATCAGACTTCAGGAATCTTAATAATCGTGTATGTTTTTGCCTAAATCTTGCACTCGTAATAATCTCGTATTGCCCTCGTAATAATCTCGTAATGCTCTCGTAGATGCCTGCAAGTGCAAAATCTTAAAATTCGTAACGTTTCGAAACAAAAAAGGAGCCTCTGTTGAGACCCCTGTTTTGCTCCAAAAATACGTTTCGGCTTACTTGATCCGGCGCTCTTGGATACGAGCTTTTTTACCCGTACGCTCACGGAGATAGTAAATCTTAGAGCGGCGAACCTTACCATATTTGTTGATGGTAATGCTCTCGATGAAGGGGCTGTCCATCGGGAAAATACGCTCTACGCCAATGTTTCCGCTCATTTTGCGGACGGTGAAACGTTTTTTGTCTCCATTACCGTGAATAGCGATTACATCGCCACGGAACTCCTGAACACGCTCTTTGTTACCCTCTTTAATACGATAACCTACCGTAATTTGGTCACCTGCTTTGAATGCAGGGAATTCTTTTTTCTCGCCGGCAAAAGCTTGCTCGGCTACTTTCATTAAATCCATTTTTATTCTCTTTTATGGATACGTACTACACGCAGAGTATATACTACTATTCGGTACTTTGAACCTCATCTCCAAAGCCCTAATGCAATCGCCAGAGACTCTACGAGCTTGCTTTAGAATCGCAAAAAACTCAAGTGAGATTTTTCTCGGGCACATCAACCCTGCGACAAAAAAGCGTGCAAAGGTACTGCTTTTTTTTCAATCCACCAAATCTTTCTGCATTTTTTTGTTATTTTCTTGACAAGGTACACTTTTTTATTAGACCCTTTTTCTGCCCATCGCTAAAAAAAATAGCATGAAAAGTTTGTATAAATAAAAAAAAAACAATATCTTT
>CALAEY010000039.1 GCA_937891085.1 uncultured Prevotellaceae bacterium
CAGGCTGTCTTAGATGACACATTTTAGGTTTAGGAACTTATCACCACACGGAGTATTATTATGCATATTTATCTGGTTCAGATAGTAGCTATAGCTATAACTGGAGTATGAATCATGCTACTGTTTATAGCTCAAATTATAATCAGGCATATTTCAAGACGGACGACTTAGGTTGGACATTCCTTGATTTATATGCAACAGACCCAATTTCTGGGGTGACAGATAATATATATGGTGTCACTCTCTATGATGGATCCAGTTGCAACTAAGGTATTTCTGCAGTTCCTAAAACCAATGTGAATCTAAAGCCCAGACATCAGCCAATGTCTGGGCTTTCTTTCACTCTATGACATGCCAAATTTGCAAAAATGCAAAATGTCTTATTTAAAATAAGACACACCTCAAAAAACTTTGTGGAACTGGCGTTACGCTTCTGATTTATGCTCACATCGTTCAATGATTAGGGCTATCTCTGCCTGCTTTTTACGATATATTTTGGCAAAAAACGCCATTCTTCTTCCGCTACTTCCGCTTCTTCTTCCGCTATGATAGTGTAATAGAATAATGCACTATCTGAGTTTAGCGGAAGAGCGGAAGAAGAAAATAAGAAAACTTATGACCACACAAATTAAGTAAACAACTCATCCATAGTTATCTCTTTCTGAACCATGTTGTAGTAATTGTTATGAGTGACTCCGTTAGTTGTCACCATGACAAGGTGAAGGGTGCGTTTGTCTTTCGACAACTTCTGGTATGCATCAAGCTTGTTTTGCAGATCCATTGCATAATCATTGTCTATGGAAAAGGTGTTTGCGGAATGTTTCATCTCACAGATGTCTGTAAAGCCATCGGCTCGTTGAATAACCAAGTCAATTTGTGCTCCACGATGTTGGCTTGACCATGGGTAAACCATGAACACACGTTTGTCTGTACGCCAGAGATACCAAGGGCTGTTTTTATTTGAAGGATGTGCTGGAGACAGACACGCTCAAAGGCATGCCCCTTCCATGTATTATGGGAAGTTGATGTGAAGGTGTTCGTCCAATAGTGCTCATCGCTGAAGGCATTTTTCTTGATGCAGAGGAAATAAAAAAGCTCTCACTTTTTTGTGGTGAGAGCTTTCGTGTTATAGCATGACGCTGATTACTTGAACAGCAATGGCACGAACTCTGTGAGGTAGATGCGCCAGTTGCGCCAGATGTGGCCGCCACCAGTCTCCATATAGGTGTAAGGATAGTGGTGCTCATCGAGGAATTTGCGATAGTCGGTATTGTTCTGGAAGAGGAAGTCCTCGTTGCCAATACCTATCCAATAGAGGGCTGGCTTCTTGCTGAAGAGGGTAGCGAGCTTCTTGTCATTGTCCTGATAGATCGGAGAAATGTTGGCATCCGTCACACCAATGGCAGCAGAGAACAGGCCGATGTAGTTGAACATGTCTGGATTGTTCTGGCTGATGAACTTAGAGTGGAAACCACCCATAGACAGACCTGCGATGGCACGGCTGCGCTTCTGTGGGATGGTGCGATAGGTCTTGTCGATGAACTTCACAATCTCAGGGAAAGCGGTCTCGAAGCTGCCTTCCATCGTCTTTGGCAGACCCATAGTAGGCACATTGTAGCCCGTAGAGGTCTCCAGAGGAGCTGCTTCCATAGCGATGTTGCCATTGGTCATCACCACGATCATCGGCTGTGCCTTGCCCTGAGCGATGAGGTTGTCCAGTACCTGTGAGGTGCGGCCCTGGGTGATCCAAGCCTCTTCATCGCCGCCAATGCCGTGCAGCAGATAGAACACAGGATAGCGTTTGCCGCTGGTCTCATAGCCAGCAGGGGTATAGACCGTCATACGGCGATTGATGCCTTCAGAATCGCTGTGGTACCAGATGCGTGAGACGGTGCCATGAGGCACATCGTGCACGGCATAGAGGTCGGAACGGGCGCCCGGATCTGTCACCAGCAGGATGTTGGTCAGTGAAGCCACATCGCGGTTTACAGCCACATTGTTCATGTCGAGAGTGCGCTGACCATCGATGATGAAGTTGTAGGTGTACATCTCAGGAGCCACAGGTGCTGGAGTGGTATACTCCCACACACCGTCTTTCTCTGTCATATCAGCCGTGCGGCCTTCAATGCAGTCGCCTGTCACCTGTACGGTGATGGCCTTAGGAGCACGAACGCGGAACGTCACAGTCTTGTCCGCATTGATCTCAGGAGAGGTCACGCCTCTGCCTTGGAAAATGGCTTGCTGGGCATAACTCATAGTGGTAACCAGCAGCGCCATGAGGATAAATGCAATCTTCTTCATACTAACGAAACGATTTATAATTCATAATTCATAATTTATAATTCGCACCCGTTTCTTGTGGTGAACAGCTTGCGATCACCCAACGTATCATTCACGCGAGCCACATTCACCCAGAACTTGTTCTCACGGACAGATGGCAGAGGGTAGGCAGCCTTCTCACGGCCGTAGCTGTGGTTCCAAGCGTCTGCCACCACCTCATACTCAGGATGAGGCGCATTCACCAGCACATTGTCAGCCTTGTCGGCCCGTCCGTCTTTCACTTCCTGAATCTCTTCCCAGATATTCAGCATCACATCTACGAAGTTGTCCAGCTCTGCAAGGCTCTCGCTCTCAGTAGGTTCTATCATCAGCGTGCCATGCACAGGGAAGGAGAGTGTAGGCGCATGGTAGCCATAGTCCATCAGGCGCTTAGCGATGTCCAGCTCACTGATGCCAGCTTCCTGATGCAAGGTGCGGCATTCCAATATCATCTCATGCCCCACGAAGCCCTGAGCACCACGATAGACGATGCCGTAGGTGTCTTGCAACTTGGTTGCCAGATAGTTGGCATTCAGAATGGCAATCTTCGTGGCACGTGTCAATCCTTCTGTGCCCATCATGCGGATGTAGCCATAGGCGATAGGCAGGATGCCCGCACTGCCGAATGGGGCAGCAGACACCTGATTGGTAGCATCGCCAAAGAGGGTATGTCCAGGCAGGAATGGCACCAAGTGGCTCTTGGCACACACAGGGCCCACGCCAGGACCGCCACCGCCATGAGGTGATGAGAAGGTCTTGTGCAGATTCAGGTGGCAGATGTCAGCACCGATGGTGCCAGGATTGGTGAGGCCCACCTGTGCGTTCATGTTGGCACCGTCCATGTAGACTTGTCCGCCATTGGCGTGGATGATGTGGCAGATTTCCACCACCTCCGTCTCGAAGATGCCGTGCGTAGAAGGATAGGTGATCATCAGGGCAGCCAACTGCTCCTTATTCTCCTCTGCTTTTTGGCGCAGATCGTCGAGGTCGATGTTTCCCAAGGCATCGCAAGCCACAGTGACGGGGGTGAAACCAGCCTGTACGGCAGAGGCAGGATTGGTGCCATGCGCAGAGGCAGGTATCAGCACGATGTTACGACTGCCCTCACCGATGTGCTCCAAGTAGGCACGGATCACGCGCAAGCCTGTATATTCACCAGCAGCACCAGAGTTAGGCTGCAAAGTCACACCATCGAAACCAGTGATCACCTTCAGCTCCTCGCACAGATTGTCGATCAGTTCACGATAGCCAGCAGCTTGATCAGCTGGTGCCAGTGGGTGAATGCCCATGAAACCAGGCAGTGAGAGCGGCAGCATCTCGGAGGCTGGATTCATCTTCATGGTGCAAGACCCTAGTGAAATCATAGAGTGGGTGAGGGAAATATCCTTGCGATCGAGTTTCTTGATGTAACGCATCATCTCCATCTCGCTGTGGTGGCGCTGGAACACCTCGTGCGTGAGGTAATTACTGGTGCGCTTCAGTGCCTCTGGCAGTTTCACCACAGGCTCTATATCTGTGATGGTCTCACAACGATGCTCTGCAGCCGTGGAGAATATCTTCAGCAGCGTATTCACGGCCTCCACATCGGTGGTCTCATCGATGCTGATGCCCACGCGTCCATCGTCCAGATAGTGCAGATTCACCTCCTTGCTCAGTGCGATGGTCTCTACCTGCTTGGTGCTTACGCCAGCAGGCAACTGGATGCAAAGGGTGTCGAAGTAGGCTGTGTTTTGCTGGCGATAGCCATAGGAAGTCAGGGTTTCATCCAAGCAGACAGCGATGCTGTGGATGCGTTCTGCGATGGTGCGGATGCCCTCTTCGCCATGCCAAACGGCATAGAAACCAGCCATGCTGGCAAGCAGGGCCTGTGAGGTACAGATATTAGAGGTGGCTTTCTCACGCTTGATGTGCTGCTCACGGGTCTGAAGTGCCATGCGGAAGCAGCGCTTGCCATACTTGTCGAGCGACCAACCGATGATGCGTCCAGGCATGTTGCGCTTATACTCCTCACGGGTAGCAAAGTAGGCAGCAGAAGGACCGCCATAGAAGAGTGGGGTGCCCAGTCGCTGAGTGCTGCCAAAGACGATGTCTGCTCCCCATTCACCTGGAGGGGTGAGCAGGGCAAGACTCAGAATATCAGCATCTACAGCTACTTTCACACCTGCTGCATGCGCCTTCTCCACCAATTCGCGGTAGTCTTCTGCCTGTCCGTTGGCATTAGGGTATTGCAGCACGATGGCAAACACATCAGGAGTAAACTCAAAGTCCCTCCAGCATCCCACGTCGAGGTGGATGCCCTGTGGCACGGCACGGGTCTGCATCACAGCGAGGGTAGGAGCGAAGATGTGCTTATCTACCAGCACGGTAGCAGCACCGCTCTTCTGTTGGTCGCGTGTACGCAGGGCGTGCATCATGTTCACGGCCTCTGCAGCAGCAGTCGCTTCATCAAGCAGGGAGCAGTTGGCCAATGGCATGCCCGTAAGATCGGTCACAGCAGTCTGGAAGTTCATCAGGGCCTCCAATCGGCCTTGTGAAACCTCCGTCTGATAAGGAGTATATGAGGTGTACCATACAGGATTCTCAAAGACATTGCGCTGTATCACGGCTGGAGTGATGGTGCCATACCATCCTTGGCCGATGTAGCTGGTGAAGAGCTTGTTCTTCGCAGCCAATGCAGCGATGTGCTGAGTGAATTGATACTCGGTCATGGCCTCTGGCAAGTCGAGTGGCTTCTGCAGCCTGATATTCGCAGGGATGGTCTTATCAATCAGTTCATCCAGACTTCCTACGCCAATCTGACGGAGCATCTGCTCCTCATCTGCTGGACAGATGCCGATATGGCGGTTAGCTAATAGATCATTTTTCATATTTAGTTTAAAGTTTTAGTTTGTTAGATTCTTTTTTAGGTTAACGGCGGAAAAAAGGATTCTCAGTTTTCTCTGCGCCAATGGTGGTAGGTACGCCATGCCCAGGATAGACGGTGGTCTCATTGGACAGGATGAAGAGCTTGCTGCAGATGCCATCTATCAGCGTATCGAAATTGCCACCAGCTAGGTCGGCTCTACCGATGCTGCCTTGGAAAAGCACATCACCAGAGAACATGCAGTGCGCCTCATGGCAGTAGAACACGATGCTGCCAGGAGAGTGGCCTGGTACGTGAATCACTTCCAACTTGGTATTGCCAAAGGTGACGAAATCACCGTCGTGGAGGTGCTTTGAGGGTGGGGTAGGCTGCTCTGACAGGGCAAAGCCGAACATGCGGCTCTGCTTGGGGGCCTCTTCTACCCAATACTCATCCAGTTCGTTGGCTTCTGACTTAATGTTCCAGGTCCTTTCTACGAAGGGGTTGCCACAGATATGGTCTAAGTGCAGGTGCGTGTTCAGAAGGTGCTTCACTTGCAGTTTCTGCTCCTCAATAAACTCTTTCAGGGCCACTTTCTCTTCTTGGTAGTAGCATCCTGGATCTATGATCGCTGCTTCGCCCGTCTCATCCCATACCACATAGGTGTTCACGGGAAACATGTTGAATTCAAATCGCTTTATCTTCATCTTTATTTATTTTTTGCATCTTTGCATTTTTGCATTTTAAATCGCAATATGCACCACTTTCTTAGTCTCAAAGAACTCCTCCGTAAAATAGTCGCTTAGGTTCCAGAGCATCGCTTCTTTCTGGAACGGATGTGCTTCCGACTCCAGTTCTCCGCCCTTCAGACAGATGAGGCCGTTGGGCAATGCGCTCTGCTGCCTACGCTTGATGTTCTTACGACAGATGCGTATCAGGTCGCCTAACGGCATCACGGCACGGCTCACCACGAAGTCGAACAGGTGTTTCTCCTCCTCGGCCCGATGGTTGGCAGTGGTCACATTGGTCAATCCTATCTGCTTGGCCACATCAGCAGCCACGCGTACCTTCTTCCCGATGCTGTCCACCAAGTGGAACTTCACTTCTGGGAACATGATGGCCAGTGGAATGCCAGGAAATCCGCCTCCAGTACCTAAGTCCATCACCTCCGTTCCAGCAGTGAACTGGATCACTTTGGCGATACCTAAGGAATGAAGCACATGGTGCTCGTATAGATTCTGGATATCCTTGCGAGAAATGACATTTATCTTGGCATTCCAGCCGTTATAAAGCGCTTCCAGTGCATCAAACTGTGTCTGCTGCACCTCAGAGAGATCTGGGAAATATTTAGAAATTAAGCTATTCATAGTTGTTTTTTGACGATTAGGTAATCCGTATTTAGAAGCGGCATCAGAGTCTCGTAGGGTATGACAACGCTGATAGCACCATAGGCGTATGGGGCTATCTCATAGACGTTGTACAGGAACTCTATGTCTTCTTCATCGATGATGAAGTTCTCTGTAGGCTTGATATATTCCAAAGGACCAAACCCTTCTTCTTCCAGCTCTTCAAGGCTCTCCACCTCAACGTCTTTCATGAGCTGCTCACAAATCAGGTTGGTCAGAGGTTCTTCATATCCCGCTTTGAACAAGTCATTCAGGGTAATGATACGTAAGTTATGCAGGTCTATATTGGTGTAGTTGGTGGCATAAATGCCATGAACGCCTCCCGTATAGGCATACGTACTCACGCGATAGACCAGCAGCGTATTCTTTTGATAGCGTTCTACAGCACTCTCGATGGTCTCTTCGTAGCTATACCATGAAGTGATGACATCGCTATCCGTTGTCTGCGCATCTTCAAGGTAGGAGCTCTCCAAATCGTGTCGATAGGTTTCTGCATAATCGGCTGCACACTGGGCAGGTGCGTCCTTTGCTGGCACCTGACGGTATTTCTCTCCGAAGGTCTTATCTACGAAAATGCGGTTGAGGGAATCTCTCATCCGTTCATCCCTCTCATCGGTGATGTATGTGAAATGGATTTCTTCATGAGCTGCGGGTTTCTGCTCATCTTGGAACAGATGAGTAGTCTGGTCAATGCTAATCTCGGCGGTTTCTATCCCTCCGACATTAGAAGCATGATGGCTGCATGAGGCATTCAGTAGGCATGCCAGCATCAAGGCCATCGCATGTATGAATCGTTTTTGAAAACGCATATATATAAATTTTGTATGCAATAATACTCTACCTTTACAAAGGTAAGACTTCTAAATGAAGAAATGATGCGTTTTCGGAAAAATATTTGTATTTTTGTAGAGATTAATTGAAGTACCTATGCCAAGATTGATAGAAGACGACTGGGGATTGGTGCCCTATGCCGATGCTTGGAAGCATCAGACGGAGCTTTTCGATGCGTTGGTGGAGGCAAAGAAGCTGGGGAAGCCCACTGATGGGCGCATTATCACCTGCCAGCATCCTCATGTATATACCATCGGAAGAAGCGGTAAGGAGCAGAATATGCTGATGAGTGAGTCGCAGCTCCAGCACATAGGCGCCACCTATTACCATATAGACCGTGGGGGCGATGTGACGTACCACGGACCAGGGCAGTTGGTCTGCTACCCTATCTTGGATCTGGAGAACTACGGATTGGGACTGAAAGGGTATGTGCACTTGCTGGAGGAGGCTGTGATTTCCGTTTGCGCGGCTTATGACATAGAGGCTGGCCGTGTGGAGAAAGCTACGGGTGTGTGGCTCGATGGCGATGGACCTAAGGCTCGAAAGATATGTGCCATAGGGGTGCGGAGCAGCCATTACTGCACTATGCATGGATTGGCGTTCAATGTGAATACCGACCTGCTCTATTTCAGTTATATCAATCCCTGTGGATTTGTAGACAAAGGGGTGACCTCTCTGCAAAAGGAACTGGGAAAGGAAGTGCCTTTCGAGGAAGTGAGACAACGATTATTGTATGAACTAAAAAGATACCTCCATGATGAAAATCAAGACCGCTGAATTTGTCATCAGCAATACCGACGTGAGCAAATGCCCGCAAGACGGGTTGCCAGAATATGCCTTCATTGGGCGTTCCAATGTGGGAAAGTCCAGCTTGATCAATATGCTGACGGCACATAAGGGATTGGCGATGACGTCTTCCAAGCCAGGAAAGACGCTGCTGATCAATCACTTCATCATTGACAAGAAGTGGTATCTGGTAGATTTGCCTGGCTATGGCTATGCACAGCGCAGCCAGAAGGTGCAAGGACAGATTTCTGGCATCATCCAGCGCTATGTGATGCAGCGTGAGCAACTTACCAGCCTTTTTGTATTGATAGACAGTCGCCTGAAACCTCAGAAGATCGATTTGGAGTTCATCACGTGGCTGGGAGAAAACGGAGTGCCCTTTGGCATCATCTTCACCAAAGTGGATAAGCTCAGTAAGGCCAAGGTGGATGGCAACGTGAAGGTCTTTCTGGATACGCTGAGTGAAGAGTGGGAAGAACTGCCTCCTTACTTCCTGTCATCTGCAGAGAAGGGTACGGGCAAAGAAGAAATCTTGGGCTATATAGAGGAAATCAATAAGAGCTTAGCCTAAAAAAAACAAAGGCCGCGCCCTCTCGGCGAAGCCTCTGTTAAACCTATAATAACCATGAAAAAACTTTATCTGTCTATTTACTTGATAATGCCCAACTCCTTGAAGCACTTTGACAATTTCGCTACAGCGGTGTCAATCTGCTCCTTGGTATGAGTGGCCATCAAGGCAAAACGTACCAATGTATCTTGTGGTGCGCAGGCTGGTGGTATCACTGGGTTGATGAAGATACCCTCATCAAATGCCATCTTAGTTACCACAAATGTCTTCTCCTCGTCACGTACGTACAATGGGATGATAGGTGATTCAGTCGCACCAATCTCAAAACCAGCAGCACGGAACTTCTCCAATGCATAGTTGGTAAGATCCCACAGATTCTTCAGACGTTCAGGAGAATTCTTGATGATATGCAGTGCCTCCAGGGTAGCTGCAGTAGCAGCAGGAGTCATACTTGCCTGGAAGATGTATGAACGTGAATGGTGACGGAGGAAGTTGATGATTTTTTTGTCGGCAGCAATGAAACCGCCGAGTGAAGCCAGTGACTTGCTGAAGGTACCCATGATGAGGTCAACCTCGTCTGTTACTCCGAAGTGATCGCAAACACCACGTCCCTGCTTGCCAAAGACACCCAGTCCGTGTGCCTCATCAACATAGATGCAGGCATTGTATTTATTCTTGAGTCTTACGATTTCTGGAAGATTGGCAAGGTCGCCTTCCATAGAGAACACACCATCAACCACAATCAGCTTCACGGCGTTAGGCTCGCATTTTTGCAGCTCTTTCTCCAATGCTTCCATGTCGTTGTGCTTATATTTCAGCTGAGTAGCGAAAGACAGGCGACGGCCGTCTACGATGGAAGCATGATCTCTGTCGTCACAGATCACGTAGTCGTTTCTACCGAGCATAGCTGGGATGACACCCTCATTTACGGTGAAACCAGTAGAGAAACAAAGTGCATCTTCTTTTCCGACAAATTCGGCGAGTTCTTTTTCCAACTGTACATGCAGGTCGAGCGTACCGTTCAGGAAACGGGAACCAGCGCAGCCAGTTCCATATTTCTTAGTGGCTTCTATCGCTGCATTAATGATTCGCTCGTCATAGGTCAATCCCATATAAGCATTCGAACCAAACATCAAAATCTTCTTGCCGCCAATCAGAACCTCAGTATCCTGATGGCTGTTGATTACGCGGAAATATGGGTAAACTCCTTTTGCCATGTATTGTTGTGGCAAATCATATTTTCCCAGTTTGTCAGAAAGTAAACTCATTGAAAATGATTTAAAATTCTACTTAAACATTGTTTCTCCGAACTATACTCGTTTAAACAGGCTGCAAAGTTAGTAAATGTTTTCTCAATTCTTAAATAAATGAGCAATTATTTTTCAACAGGGAGCTCACTTTTTCATTATTAAGCATTCGCCTGTGGAAGTTCAGCAAGTTGCTTTTCCTGTTCTTTTTGGAATTTCTTCTCCAGATAATGCTTATGTGAAAGGATGATCTGATACCTATATACCGCACAAGCCGCAAAGAAATAGAAACCTGTCTGCAGCCAGAGCGCTCTGTATTCAAAATGAACATCATTCAGCAGCGCCCCCATATTGTTCATCTTCACAAAAGCATTTATGCCAAAGGTGGACGGGAAGAGGTAAGAGATACCTTTCCATGCTCCATGAATAGCACTTCCTGGCCATGAGATGCCTGAGATGAAGAGCAGTGGCAGAGAGGTGAACACAAAGAGCAGAATGACATTCTCACGATAGCGAACCATAGCAGACAACGTCATTCCGAAGAAGATGCATGCCAGCAGATAG
Organism: uncultured Prevotellaceae bacterium; assembly: GCA_937891085.1. Classification (GTDB taxonomy): domain Bacteria; phylum Bacteroidota; class Bacteroidia; order Bacteroidales; family Bacteroidaceae; genus Bacteroides. The sequence continues at coordinate 10,564 of CALAEY010000039.1, forward strand.
GGAATCATGATCGCTACCAAATCCTTCAGGTGCAAGAGCTGTGGGAAATGGAAGAGATGCGGAATCACCATTGTCAGATAAGCCCCCATTATGGCATAAATCATGAAGTAGCAGATGGATTTACCAAATACAATACGGAAGATGCCATTGTAGTGCCTGCTAATAGGGACCAGTTCCTCATGGGAACTGTTTTCTCTGGCTGTTCCTGCAGAGAGTCCAATGCCTAAGATGAGTGTCTGCTGGAGAATCAGTATCAGCACGGCAGGCAGAAGGAAACTGCCATAGCCACCAGCAGGATTGAACATGGGCACATCTACATATTGCAGCGGAGCGGTGCTTATCTCGTCTTCCCGTTGGGTGTAGTTGCCCAACTTCATAATCTGCAAATCGGCTCCCATGTCCAGTGAGATATTGGTGACAGTCATTAGGATCTGCTTGTAATACAAGATACCGCTCATGTCTGTGTAGATGCTGATGGAGGCCTGCTCCATACGGTTGATTTTCTCAGAAAACTCACTAGGGATGTAGATGATGCCTCTGGCACCTTGCTGCCGCATCACCTCCTTGGCTTCTTCCATGTCGGCTGCATAAGAGACGATTTTTATGCCTTGTGTGCCATCGCATCTGCGCAGGAAGTCGCGGCTCAACGAACTATGAGACTGATCCACTGCCACAACTGGAGCATCCTGCACCACCTCATTATTATAAGCCCAAGAATAGAGCAAAGGATAAAGAATAGGCACCAAGATGAAGAAGATGAGCACTCCCTCGTCTTTGAATACCTGTTTCATCTCGTATGCCCAGATGTATAGCATGTCGTGGAAACCTTCCTTGATGCGGCCTATCAAACTTTCTCTATCGCTCATGACTCATTCGGTTTAAGGGATATACACAAACTTCAACATGGCTTTCTTGATGTTTGGCAGCACAAAGAAAGGCAGCAGTAAGAATACCAGCAAGACCACATAGTAAATCCAGGCATAAGATACTGGATAGCCATTGAATAGCGTCATCTGGTAGATCATGAAGAAACTTCTCAGAGGGAACAGCCATGCGAGGGCCTGAATCTGAGGATCCATAGCATCTACAGGGAAGGCGAATCCGGAGATGGTGAAACTCAACATGGCCCATAGGGCGCAGATACTCATTGACATACGCAACGAAGGCATCAGTCCGAAGGCAAAAACGCCAAAGGCCTGTGATACCATCACCAAGAGTATGCCGTAAGGCAGGAGTTGCCAGAAACTACATTCATGGGGGAACTGGAGTATCTCAAAAGTATAAAACAGATAGAATAGCACAACGAGCAGGTGAACTGCAAACTGTGGCAGCAGTTTCCCAATCAGTGCTACATGGATATTATCATCGGCCATCGCCAACCATTCCTTGGATTTTCCGAACTTCAGTTCTGTGCCTATGGAGTAGGCGGTAAGCAGGAAGATAAACAACATCAGACAGCCAGGGATAATGGTGGTGCTGAGGTAAAAGTTGTAGTTCAGGTAAGGATTGACCGTAGGATGGGTATCTACAACGATAGGTTGTAGAAATGCCATAATCTGGTCTTCTGTGTATCCCTGGGCCTGCATCTTCGCCAGTCCTACACCTGCAGCTGCACGCGTAGCTACTACGCGCATATCCTTATATAATAAGGAGCCTGCCAATAAGAAAGAATTGTTGTAATAGAAAGAAATCTTCGGCTGACGGGAGGCAAGCAGTTCTTCCGTGGTGCCTTTAGGGAAAAAGAAAAACGCATAGATCTCCCCACGCTGCATGGCGTTTCTGGCTTCTGCCACAGTAGGGTAGTGGGCTACCACTTCCGTGCTTTGGTAAGAATCCAGCATGCGCGTGAGTCTTCTGGTGGTAGATGTATTGTCCATGTCCACTATGCCAGCAGGCATACTGGTGGGCAGACCTTGTCCCAGAAGACTGGTGAAGAAAAGGATAAGAAACACAGGGAAGACTACCGTACAGAAGACGTAGATATGGTTCTTCCCCTGAATCCTACATTCTCTCAGGGCGATGTTTGCTATTTTCTCAAAAACACCCATTGCTATTCTTTGACTATCAAGCTCATGCCTGCACGCAAGCCTTCAAGCGCTTGTGTCGGACGGGCTTTCACCTCGAATGTCTTAAGGTCGTATTGTCCGTTGGCCTTTGTGGCTTTCCAAACGGCATAGCTGCCTTCATCTTTCATATAGTAGATCTGCATCTCGATGTCTTGGTCGAATGCGGGGACATAGGCTTTGAACGTATCACCTATCTTCAAGCCTTTCAGCAAATCCTCGCGCACGTTGAATGTGCCCCAGATATCATCGGTAAGGGCGATGGTCATGATAGGAGAACCTGTGCCAACCAATTCTCCCAACTTAGGATAGATCTCGCTTACCTCTCCATCCATCTGGGCTATCTGTACGGTTTCGTTGATATAGGAATTTACCTCGCTTACCACACCTCTCGCTTGGTTGAGCTGAGCCTGTGCTGCCCGTTTCTCTTCCTGACGCGCACCGTTTACGGCCATTTCGTACTGGCTCTTGGCGGCTTCTTCCTGCGCCTGCAGGGCTTTATACTGAGCTAAGGCTTCATCAGCTTTCTGGGCACTTACCACGCCTTCATCAAAAAGACGCTTCACGCGGTGATAGCTCTTCTCTGCGATTTCTACACCGGCCTTAGCTTGCTGCCAGAGTTGGAAAGCTCCTTGTATCTGCTCTTGACGGGCACCGTTGCGGGCTTGGTCATTAAGGGCAGAGGCAGCACTCTCAACGGCTTCAGCCTGTTGTTGCTTGGCCAAGATATCTGGAGCTTCCAATATCGCCAAGGTGTCACCTTTGTGAACCTTGTCTCCTTCTTTTACTCGGATCTCAAGGATACGGCCAGGTACCTTGCTTGAAACCCTATACTCCGTGACCTCCACTTGACCCTGAATAATCTCAGGTGCACGACCCAGTGCCAGGAAGCCTACACCAGCCACGATGGCTACCACTGCTATCAAACCGAATACGGCAAGCAGTATATTGGTATGTTGTGATTTTGCTGACATATATGATAATTATGAATTATAAATTATGAATTATTTTAATGTTCAACGCTCAATGTTCCCAACACCTTCAGCCAGTTCACTTCTGTGAGCTTAGCGTTGATTTCAGCGTCTATCTTCTGGCTCTGAGCTTGCATCCAAGCGGTTTGGGCAGCCAGGACATCGCTGGTTGGAATCACGCCCTCCTTGAATCCTAAGTTTGCGCTACGCAGGTTCTCTTCCGCGTGGCTGATGTTCTTCTTGGCCATTTCCAGTCGTTTGCCAGCTTCGTTAACCTGGAAAGAACTCTGGTTCACTTGCAAGCGGATCTTTTCCTTGGCATCTTCCAGTTGGTAGCGTGCCATCTCCGTACTGGTACGTGCTGAGCGCACCTTATATAGTCCTTCTAACCAGTTCCAAACAGGAACTTTCAGAATCAGTCCTACGTTCCACATGCCATTCAACTTCTTCTCGAAACCATTGAAGAGGTTAGGATTTGTAGCGGTATATCCGCCCATCAAAGCTAAAGTTGGCAGGAAGTCGGCTCTGGTAAGGCGGATGTTCTGCTTGTTCATCTCGATGGCTTCCGTAAGCATCTTCAGTTCTGGTCTGTTCTGCAGGGCAACGTCTTCATCAGCAATGGCATTCACAGGGGTAGAGTAGATGTCTTCCTGGTCTTCATCAGCCAGTGTGAGCGTGCCATCCAGAGGGAGACCACACTGTTGGCACAATGCCATTTTGGCGAGTGTCAGTCCGTCTTCCACCTGCAGCAAAGCCATTTCTGCCTCGTTGACCTTCACGCTTACGCTCAGACCGTCGGCCTTGGTGGCCACGCCTTCTTCTATCATCTTCTGCACATCATTGTCCAGCGTCTTCACCAAATCATAGAAAGCCTGTGCCAAGCGCTGCTTATGCTTCAGTGATACAACCAGCCAATAGGCTTGATCGGTATTATAGATGGTATTTTGCTCCTCTGCCTCTGTAGCACTTTGTGCCAGTCGCTCAGCAGCATTGGTGATTTTATTGTAAGCCACAATCTTACCACCCATAAAGATAGGTTGTGTCACCATGATAGAACCACCCCACATGTGGCGTGTGTCCGTACGGAAGGCATCTGTCAGGCTCTGTCCCACACCGTTCAGTGCCTGTTGGAATACAGGTCCGGCCTGAGCAGCAATCTGGTTGATGGCCTGCGCTTGCTGCATGGTGATGAGGCCACTCTGCACCATCGTGGTCACTGCACCAGGAAGGGCTTCCGTCATTTGCTGACCAGCAATGGTTCCTAAGCTGCCAAACATGCCTTTCTGTGCATCACTAAGCAGGGAGAATTCCTTATTGCTATAGAGATAGCCGCCTATAGCTTCTACTTTTGGCAGGTAGTTGGTGCGAGCGGACTGGCGGTTGTATCGAGCCACATCCTGTTTCAGACGGCTGATGGTCAGTTCCTTGTTGTTCCTTAAGGCTAAAGTACGGGCACTGTCGAGACTAAGTACCTGAGCCTGTACGGTAGTAAGGCAGAAGATTAGTAATATGGAACCTATGATTCGTCTCATAATATTCTAGTTTATAACATTGTGCTATGATAAAAAACTATTCGTTTTCACGTTTTCTAAAATCAATGCAAAATTATAGTTTCCATTTGTATTGACAAAGAGAAATCGTCAGATTAACACAAGTTTTTATTAAATGCAAAAAGGGAGCATACTGATATGCCTCCTTATAATATAATAAGGTGATAAGTTTTAGAAGATAAACATGGCTCCGAATACCAGACGATGGTTGCTCACATCATAGGTGTCCTTCACTCTTCCCTTGTGGTCTGGCGTGCCATACCAAGCAGTTGTATAGTTGTATTCTACACCAAACTTCCATCCAGGAATGTTGTAGGTAAGTTCTGCAGAGGCAGTGGTCAGTTGGTCAACATTCGTACCCACGCCCACCAACTCAGAGACATTCTTTGTGGCACCCAGGTTCTTCAGATAGCCTAAGAAGGCTCCGCCACGCCATTTCTTGCCATACATGATGTTTAGCCAGCTATGTGAGATATGCAGAGGGGCATACTCCTTCTTTCCAGTACGAGGATCGGTACTGGTCACACCATAACCTCCTAGTGTGTTGGCTTGGTTGAAGTTCTGGCTAAGGAAGGTCTTGGCAGCTATAGTCAACAGGTCTTTCTGATAACGTCCGTGCGCTTCCAGAGTCAGACCGTTCACGCGTTCGTCCGTCTTATAGCCCTCATCTGTCTTGATGCGTGGGGCAAGTGACATATAATGTACAGCCACACCCAGCGTGGAGGTGGCATCGTGTACGTCGAAGCTAGCGAAGAGCTCTGGTAGCTTGCTGTTCCTGAGGTATTCACGGCTACGAGTGTTGCCTGGTCCCATAGAAGCCACCTGTGCCTGCCAAATCATCGCTGCACGGAATTTCACCGACTTATCCTGATACTGATAGTGAATCTGTGGCACACGTCCCAGTGGTTGATAAGGCGCACCAACATTCAGGTTCATCAATTCCGTGCTTACGGTATTGTTCAGCGGATGCCAAGTCTGGCCAGCCAGGAGGGTAGAACCACCGTTGGCTACCTGGAGGTATGCATGGCGCATGCGCACGATGCCCAGCGTAGTGCTGCTGCCACGGAAGTCGAACTCCACCTTGGCAGATGATTTCCAATCGCCCAGTGATGGCCCCGTCACATCCACGCCCAAGCGGGTGTGCATGTTGTAGAAGTTGAGGTTGCTCACTCCATTGATGTCATCACCAGCAGGATCCAGATATTTCGCTTTAGGGAAGGAGAGCAAGGCTCCGTCCACACTCTCGTTGTTCTGACGACTATTGAAATAAATGTCGTTGCGCACCTGTCCGTAGAACTTATAACTGAAGCCCTCTTTCTGCGCCATGAGTGGCAATGCAGATGCCACTGCCAATACAGTTGCTAAAAACTTCTTATTCATAATATTATAATTCACAATTAATAATTCACAATTCATAATTCACAATTTATAATTCAAAAAGAGTACATCACCGTAGCATACGGCCTATGATTGCCAATGCCATGCGTATGTTTCACCCGTCCTTTGGCATCGTTGGTGCCATAGAAAGCGCGAGTATAGCTATATTCAATGCCAATACGCCAGTTGGGTATATTGTAATTCAACATCAGCGAGAGCGTGAACATCTGATCGATATTGGTTCCTGTACCTATCAAATCAGTGACCGCCTTGCTGGCACCAAAGTTTTTGATATAGCCTCCAAAGAATCCCCCTCGCCACTTACGTCCATACATGATGTTCAACCAGCTTTGCGACAGTCGGAGCGGTGCATATTTCTGCTCGCCAGTAATGGGGTTCTTTGAGGTCATGCCATAGCCGCCAAGGGTATTCGATTGGGTGAAGTTCTGATTCAGCATCGTTTTGCCAGCAATGGTGAATTTTCCATTCACATAGCGTCCATAAAGCTGCAAGTTCAGTCCGTTCACACGCTCGTTGACCTTATATCCCTCATCAGATACAATGCGTGGGCGGATAGAGGCAAAGTGGATCACGGTACCCAGCAACGTACCCTGCTGATTGTGTACCTCTCCCTTCAAGGCAATCTCAGGGATTCCGCTGTTGCGCAGATACTCACGACTCCTGCCATTAGGACCTACAGATCCTCCTTGGGCTTGCCAAAGTAGAGCTGCTGAGAGTTTCACGTGCGGATCGTCATACTGATATTTGATCTGAGGCACACGGCCTGTAGGCTGATAAGGCGCTCCTACATTCAGACTGACGGTCTCGTTATAGAGCGAATGGCCTAAATCATGTCCCAACTGGCCCACTGACAGCCAATTATACCCCCAACGGAATCTCATGACGGCATTACGCAGACGCAGTATGGCTCCAGAGCCATTGAGGGAACCGCGAAAGTCAATGTCTATCGTTCCACTGGTAGCAACCTTCCCAAAAGTAGGTCCCGTGATATTCACGCCTAAGTTGGTATGCATATTAAATAGGTTGGCAGAGTTAGAACGGTTTACGTCCTTGCCATCAGCGTCTATCTTCTTATCGAGGGGAAACAGCATCATAAATCCTTCCGATGATTCCTGCGCCTGTCGATTCTGGTAGTAGAAATCATTGCGCACCTGTCCGTAGAAACGGAAAATGCTGCCTTGCTCTTGGGCGGAAAGCAGGGTTGAGGTCATCAGGAGTATCAAGGTCAGAAGGCGCATGTGCTTCATCGTATCACGAATCTTAAGGTTTAAATCTGCTACGAAGATAGGACTTTTTCACTGAAAACAAAAAATACTTTGAAGAATCTTTGCCTTTTTTCCCAACTATGCTTAAATTTACACCCAAAATAACTTTAAATCTTAGAATACTATGCTAATGATCATTCAGTTGCTAATCGTTTTATTAGCACTTTATGTTGGTTCTCGTTATGGTAGTTTGGCTCTTGGTGCCATTTCCGGCATTGGCCTTGCCATCTTAGTTTTCGGTTTTGGCCTAAAGCCTGGCACTCCTCCTACAGATGTGATTTATATCATCATCGCAGCAGTGACCTGCGCGGGTGTGATGCAAGCCTCTGGTGGTATGGATTGGTTGATCCAGATTGCTGAGCGCATGCTGCGTAAGCACCCAGATCGCATCACGTTCTATGCCCCGCTTACTACCTTTTTCCTTACTGTATTGGTGGGTACTGGTCACGTGGTTTACACGCTGATGCCTATTATATGTGACATCGCCCTGAAGAAGGGCATTCGTCCAGAGCGCCCTTGTGGTGTGGCTTCCATCGCCTCACAGGTAGGTATTACCTGTTCGCCTATTGCTGCTGCTGTGGTGGCATTCACCACGATTTCTGCTTCCAATGGCTTCAATGTCAGCATTCCGCAGGTGCTTATGCTCACCATCCCTTCTTGTGTCATTGGCCTGATAGTGGCTTCTGCTTGCTCTTACAAGCGTGGCTTCGACCTCGATAAAGATCCTGAGTTCCAGAAGCGTCTCCAGAATCCTGAGACCTATCAGTATATGTATGGTAATTCTGCCACGACACTGGATAAGGAAATCTCCAAGGATTCTAAGCATGCCGTTTATATTTTCCTCGGTGCTCTCTGCGTCATCGTGTTCTTCGCTATCTTCCAGAACTTGCTGCCTCACTATCCAAAGGCTGATGGTACAACGGAAGCCCTGAAGATGAACCTCGTGATTCAGATTGTGATGATCTGTGCCGCAGCCTTGATGATTCTCTTCTGCAAGGCACAGCCTAAGAAGGCTGTTGCTGGAGCCGTTTGGCAGAGCGGTATGGTGGCTGTGGTGGCTATCTATGGCATCGCTTGGATGGCAGATACCTATTTCAGCAACTATATGACGGAGATGGAGGAGGCGCTTGGTAGCATCGTCGCGCAGTATAAGTGGTCCATTGCACTGGTATTCTTCGCTGTGTCTGTGCTTATCAACTCGCAGGGTGCAGTGGTGGTGGCCATGTTGCCATTGGCTTATTCATTGGGCATCCCAGGATGGGTGCTGCTGGGTGTGCTGCCAAGTGTCTATGGATACTTCTTCATTCCTAACTATCCATCTGATATTGCCACTGTGAACTTCGACCGTTCGGGCACTACAGTGATAGGAAAATACTTGCTCAACCATAGTTTCATGATGCCAGGTCTGGTGTGTGTGATCGTTTCTACTATCATCTGCTACCTGCTTTCTATGGTGTTCTATGCATAAAGGCTTCTTCAAAGGTGAAAGGGTAAGGCTCAGAGCCATGGAGCCACAGGATGTGGAGGTGCTCTATGAGATGGAGAATGATCCTGCATCCTGGGATGTGAGTAATTTCTCTGTGCCTTATTCTCATCATGTGCTAAGTGAGTATGTCGCACAGTCGCAAAGTGACATCTTTGCTGACCGTCAGCTGAGGCTGATGATTGTGCGGGGAGAGGACGGTGAGGCGGTGGGTACCATCGACCTCACCGATTTTTCTGCTTTCCATCGACGTGGAGAGGTGGGCATCGCTATCCGCGAAGCCTTTCAGGGCCAAGGCTATGCCAAGGAGGCTCTCCAGCTCCTTGCCGACTATGCCTTCCGCTTCCTGCGCCTCAAGCAGCTCAATGCCCATGTTGCCAAAGACAATGCCCAGAGCCTGGCCCTCTTCCAGAGCTGTGGTTTCGAGCAGTGTGGCATTCTGAAGGCTTGGTGGCGGGTAGAGGGAGAGTATAAAGATGTGGTGATTTTACAACGATTGAGAATTGAGGATTGAGCATGTACTTAGCATTATTCGACTTCGACGGTGTGGTGGTAGATAGCGAAACACAATACGCTATCTTCTGGGGCCAGATAGGGGAGGAGTTCTTCGGAAATCCCGACTTTGCCATGCAGATCAAGGGACAGACGCTGGATCATATACTGGGGAGCAACTTCAGCACCCCTGATGCAGAGCGCATTGTGCAGCGCCTGAATGACTTCGAGGGCTCTATGCACTACGACTATATCCCTGGCTTCCTGCCTTTTTTTGAAGACCTGAAGCGCCACGATGTGAAGACGGCTGTGGTTACCTCTTCCAACAATCTGAAGATGGAGGCAGCTTTCCGTTACCATCCTGCCTTGCAGACCATGTTCGATCACATTCTCACAGCAGAGATGTTCACGCGCTCCAAACCTGCGCCCGATTGTTACCTACTGGGTATGAGGCTCTTTGGGTGCGAAGCTGCTGAAACCTATGTCTTTGAAGATTCTCTCAATGGTCTGCGTTCTGCACAGGCTTCTGGAGCGCATGTGGTAGGTCTTTCCACCACTTTTCCTGCCAGTGAGGTGGTGCCTTACGCAAACGTTGTCATTCCTAATTTCTGCGAGTTTTCCTATGAAAAGATGCTGCAAGTGAAATAAAAGCATTATCTTTGCGGCCTGTTTTTGTAGGATTAGTATGAAACATTCAGTAAACAATATATCTTCCTCCAGCTTTTGTCGCATTTGCTTGGCGGCTCTGTTTTTGCATGCAGGGCTGTTCATGCTGATACCCTTGCTGCCTATGCTCCTGTCATGGCAGTTGGGCATCGCGCAGGAAGAAACGGCTCCGCTCTACCTATATATATTGGTGGGATTGCTGGCTGTGGGACCGCTTCATGCGTGGTTGGCAGATGCCTACAAGCGTAAGTATGTGGCTGTATTGGCTACGTTGGGCTTGATGGGTAGTTTCCTTGGCATGCTTTGGATAGAAAGCTTGGTGACCTTATGGGCTTTGGGCTCCTTCTGTGGAGCCTTCTATGGCATGGCTATCAGTGCCTTGATCACCATTTCCATAGACATTGTCAATTCTGGACAGCGCACAGCTGCCAATAAGGCGTTGGCTTACGTCCTCTGCATAGGGGCATTCTTGGGTGTGGCTGTTGGCGGAGTTTCTTCGCTTCTGGTCTATGGCAGTGATGCATGGCTGCCCTATGTGGCAGCTTCCTGTCTGATGCTCAGTGCCTTGCTGTCGCAATCGGTCTATGTGGCCTTTCGTGCGCCTATTGGCGTGTCCGTCTTCGGGCTCGATCGTTTTTTCCTGCCACGCACATGGTTGCCAACCTTAGTCATGCTCTTTATTGGCTTGATTCCTGGGCTTTATCTCCCTTGGGTAGCCAGCAGTCAGATTTTGTTCCCATTGCTGAGCATCCTCCTTTTGGCATTGCTTGTTCACCCTGCCATCACGATCTATGTGAAGCTCGCTGAGCATTGCCAGCGTGCCACTTCCGTCAGTTCCTGTCTTCTGGGAGTGCTGATGGGAATTTTGCTTGGTGCTTGCCTATCTACCACTTATCTATGCATGGAGTGTACCCATGCCATGGCCGCTATGGCTTTAGGAGCAGCATTGATTTGCCTCCCCTTTGCCTATCGCTACTATCTGAAGCATAAAGTGAGGGAATAATATGCCCAAAGCTGTGAGCAAAAATGCCCACAGTTATGAACATGTGGTAAAGTCATACGCTTGATTTGTTTTCCCCTTAGAAAATATACGGTATGAAAATGATCAGTCCTACGGCTGCAGCGGCGATGGCTGTGACGAGCACGGCACCTGCTGCGATGTCCTTTACCTTGCCAGCCAACTCGCTATAATCGGGGTGGGCGAGGTCTGTGAGGCGTTCGATGGCACTGTTGAAAAGCTCGGCACCAATGACCAAGCCAAAGCAGAGGATTACGGCCACCCATTCCATGCGGGTGATGCCAAAGTAGAAGCCTGCGATGATGACCAGCACCATCACCAGCAGATGAAAGTCCAGATTCTGCTCCCGTCCTACACAGGCGCAAATGCCTTTCCAAGCGTACTTGAAGCTCCTCAGTTGTTTTTTATAATCGTACTTCATGTCTTTATCTATTGAGCATTGAGCATTGAGAATTCACAATTCACAATTCACAATTGACAATTAGCCATCCGGATGAAAATGGCGAAGCCATAATTCTCAATTTTCAATTTTCAATTTTATATCAGTTTCTCGCCACTTGTTTCACTCCCTTCACTGTGCGCAGCTTTTTGATGAGCGCATCTAGCTTAGACGTATCGCTCACCAAGACGGTGAGGGTGCCAGAGAACAATCCGTCGTGCACATCGATGTTTACGCTGCGCAGCAAGATGCCCTCCTCCTTATTGATCACACTCGTGATGTTTGTCACGATGCCAATGTCATCATTGCCTACCACACGCAGGTTGATAGGATAGTTCTTTCCAATCGACTTACCAGCCCAACGCGCTTTCACGATGCGATAGCCAAAACGCTCACGCATGTCCTTCGCATTAGGGCAGTCGGTGCGATGTATCTTGATGCCATTCATCACAGATACGAAGCCGAAGATGTCGTCCCCATAGATAGGGTTGCAGCACTTCGCCAGCTGGAACTTCAGGCCCTTCACGTTCTGGTCTATCACCAGCACATCATCATTGGGCTCCTTGCCATTATCAGCATTCAGATTCTGCAAGCTGAACTCTTCCGCACTGTGCGTAGTAGCCTCTGGCTCCAGCACCCTGCGCTGCTGCTCCACATACTGGTCGATGATTTGGTTCACATCCAGCGTACCATTGGCGATGCTTTGATAGAAATCCGTGATGATCTTGTAGCCCATGCGCTTGATAAGCTGCATCATGATGCTCTCATCCCATTCTATCTTGCGGTTCTTCATCTTGCGCTCCAGCTCCTCCTTCGCCAGCGTATGCTGTCGTGCAGCCATCTCCTTCAGTGCCTGCTTGATCTTCACACGTGCCTTGCTGGTCACCACATAGTTGAGCCATCCCTGCTTAGGCGTCTGGGTGCTCTGCGTCATGATCTCCACCTGGTCGCCGCTATGCAGCACCTGCTTGATGGGTACATTCTTGCCATTCACCTTTGCCCCTATACAACTACATCCCAACTTGGTGTGAATCAGGAAGGCAAAGTCGAGCACAGAAGCCCCCTTGGGGAGTTTGTAGAGATCGCCCTTTGGCGTGAAGACAAACACCTCATCCTCATAGAGATCCATCTTGAACTGATCCATCACCTCCATATCGCTGCTGTCGGCCGTTTCGAGGGCCTCACGTACGGAAGTCAGCCAAGTATCCAAGCCCGTCTCCTGCTTGATGCCCTTGTAGCGCCAATGGGCAGCAAGACCGCGCTCTGCGATGGCATCCATGCGCTCTGTGCGTATCTGCACTTCCACCCACTTGCCCTGAGGGCCCATCACTGTGATGTGCAGACTTTCGTAGCCATTGCTTTTAGGCACGGAAAGCCAGTCGCGCAGGCGGTTAGGATTGGGTTGGTACATATCCGTCACGATGCTATACACCTGCCAGCACTCCTGCTTCTCCTTCTCGTACTCAGAATCCAGAATCACACGGATGGCGAAGAGGTCGTACACACCCTCAAACGGGCACTTCTGCTTCTTCATCTTCTGATAGATAGAGTGGATGCTCTTGGTGCGCCCCTTGATGTGGAACTTCAGCCCTGCAGCTTCCAACTTCTGCTTCAGCGGCTCTATGAAAGCATCGATGTAGGCATCACGGCTTTTCTTGGTCTCATTGAGCTTGTCCTTGATGTGGTAGTACATGTCATGTTCCGTGTACTTCAGACTCAGGTCCTCCAGTTCCGACTTCAACATGTAGAGGCCCAACTTATGCGCCAATGGGGCATAGAGGTAGGAGGCTTCGCTGGAAACCTGCATACGTGCCTCCACATTCTCCGTATCGCGAATCTGGCGCATGATGTTCACACGATCTGCTATCATGATGAGAATCACGCGCATATCTTCTGCAAACGTCAGCAGCAACTTCTTGAAGTTCTCGCTCTCGATGGTCGGACTCTTGGTATAAAGTTCCTGCACACGAATCAATCCATGAACGATGCGTGCTACATCCACTCCATAGTCGCGCTCCACCTCCTCCAGAGGCAGATCGCCGAAGCGTACAGAGTCGTTGAGCATCACAGCCAGCACGGATGCACGCTTCATACCCATCTCCTGTATCAGGATGATGGCCGTCTGTGTGTCTTTTATGATGGGATTCTGCCCGAAGATGTCGCGTTGCACTTTTCCGCTCTGTGCTGTCTCACGCAGTTGCTCCTTCAGCTTTTGGTAGTCGGATGGCAGAAAAGTATCGCTCGTAGCCCGCAGAAATTTGCGGTAAATGCCGAAAAACTGCTTGCGCTCTTCAGGGGTGAATAATGTCTTATTTTCCATGTCAAAAAAAATATCGATGTAAAATTACGTTTTTCTTTTGGTTTTCTTGATGCGTATAACAATTTTTTTGTACTTTTGGTAAAAATAATCAAAACACTAAGTTATGTTGACTAACGAAGATAAACAGTATTTAGCCTCTAAAGGCATTACAGAAGGGCAGATTTTGAGCCAGTTGGAATGTTTTAAGAAAGGATTCCCTTACTTGAAACTCGCTGCTGCAGCTTCTGTTGACAATGGCATCCTGTCGCCAGATGAAGAAGCACTGAAACTCTATCTGCGCGTGTGGGATACCTATATTCAGAGTGAGCGTAAGGTGGTGAAGTTCGTGCCAGCCTCTGGTGCTGCCAGCCGTATGTTCAAGAATATGTTCGCATTCTTGGAGGCCGACTATGATGCCCCTCAGACCGATTTCGAGAAAGAGTTTTTCGACAAGATAGAAAAGTTCGCATTCTACGACGACCTGAATGCCGCTTGTCAGAAGACCACAGGAAAAGACATCCCAGCCTTGCTGGCTGCAGGACAGTATAAGCCAGTAGTGGCAGCGCTGCTTCAAGAAGCCGGCCTGAACTATGGCCAGTTGCCAAAGGGCCTTCTGAAATTCCATCGCTACGAGAATGGTTCTCGCACCCCTGTAGAGGAACATCTGGTGGAGGGCGCACTCTATGCTGCCAATCGCTCAGGTTTGGTAAACGTACACTTCACCGTATCCCCAGAGCACAAGGCTCTGTTCCAGAAGTTGGTAGAAGAAAAGGCCGCGCTCTTCGCTAAGCGCTATGGTGTGCGTTACGATATTTCTTTCTCCGAGCAGAAGAGTTCTACGGACACGGTGGCTGCTGATGAGAACAACGAGCCTTTCCGTGTAGACGGCAAGCTCTTCTTCCGCCCAGGTGGTCATGGGGCCTTGATAGAGAATCTCAACGATCTGGATGCAGACATCGTCTTCATCAAGAACATCGACAATGTGGTGCCAGATAAGTTCAAGGCAGACACTATCACCTACAAGAAACTCTTGGCAGGTGTGCTGGTGACTTTGCAGCAGAAGGCCTTTGGCTACCTGCAGTTGCTGGAGAGTGGCAAGTATACCCATGAGCAGGTGATGGAAATCCTGCAGTTCGTGCAGAAGAAGCTCTACTGCAAGTTGCCTGATACCAAGTTGCTCGAAGATACCGAGTTGGTAGTTTACCTCAAGAAGAAACTCAATCGCCCAATGCGCGTCTGCGGTATGGTGAAGAACGTGGGTGAGCCTGGTGGTGGCCCGTTCTTGGCATACAATCCAGATTGCTCTATCTCCTTGCAGATCTTGGAAAGCTCACAGATCGACATGAGCGATCCTGAGAAGAAGGCGATGTTCGAGCAGGGTACGCACTTCAACCCAGTGGATCTGGTATGTGCTGTGCGCAACTATAAGGGCGAGAAGTTCGACCTCACCAAGTTTGTGGATCCTGCTACGGGCTTCATCTCCAGCAAGTCGAAGAGCGGGCGCAACCTTAAGGCATTGGAGCTCCCTGGCCTTTGGAACGGTGCCATGAGCGACTGGAGCACTGTCTTTGTGGAGGTGCCACTTACAACTTTCAATCCTGTTAAAACTGTCAACGATTTATTAAGAGAACAACATCAATGAAAAAAATATTATTGCTTGGCTCTGGTGAACTGGGTAAGGAATTTACCATTGCCGCAAAGAGATTGGGACAATACGTGGTGGCCTGCGATGCCTACGAACATGCGCCTGCCATGCAGGTAGCCGATGAGTTCGAGGTCTTCAAGATGCTCGATGGTGATGCACTCGCAGCAGCCGTGAAGAAACATCAGCCAGACATCATCGTGCCAGAGATAGAGGCCATTCGTACGGAGCGCCTGTATGACTTTGAGAAACAGGGCATACAGGTAGTGCCAAGCGCACGTGCCGTGAACTATACCATGAACCGTCGTTCTATCCGCGACTTGGCGGCTAAGGAGCTGGGCGTGAAGACTGCTAAGTACCGCTATGCTGCTTCGTTGGAAGAACTGCAGGAGCATGCCAAGGAGATAGGTTTCCCTTGCGTTATCAAACCATTGATGTCCTCTTCTGGTCATGGTCAGAGTGTGGCTCGTACGGAGGCCGATTTGGTGAAATCGTGGGATGAGGCACAGCGTGGCAGTCGTGGCGATATTGCAGAGGTGATCATTGAGGAGTTCATCAAGTTCGATTTCGAAATCACCCTGCTTACTGTGACGCAGAAGAATGGTCAGACGCTGTTCTGCGCTCCTATCGGACACGTGCAGCGTGATGGCGACTATCGTGAGAGCTTCCAGCCTATGCCTATGCGTCCTGAGCATTTGCAGCAGGCACAAGCCATGGCAGCTAAGGTAACAGGTGCCCTGACGGGCGCTGGTATCTGGGGCGTGGAGTTCTTCGTAAGCAATAAAGATGGAGTTTACTTCAGCGAGCTGTCTCCCCGTCCACACGATACAGGCATGGTGACCCTGTCTGGCTGCCAGAACCTCAGTGAGTTTGAGCTTCATGCCCGTGCCGTGTTAGGCTATCCTATCCCAGCCATCAAGCAGGAGAAGGTGGGAGCCAGTGCCGTGGTGTTGGCCGACTCAGTGACAGACAATCCGCAGTATAGTGGCATAGAGGATGCCCTACAGGCAGAAGATACCGATGTGCGTATCTTCGGCAAGCCATTCACCCGCTTCCATCGTCGCATGGGTGTAGTGGTGTGCAGCGCTCCCCTTGGTTCCGACATAGATGCCCTGCGTGATAAGTGCAAGGCTCAAGCTGCGAAAATTTCAGTCCATTGACCATTGAACATTGAGAATTGAACATGAAAAAGAATCTTGAAACGCTCTGTGTGCAGACAGGATGGACACCTAAGAAAGGTGAGCCTCGTGTAGTGCCTATCTACCAGAGCACAACATTTAAATATGAAACAAGTGAGCAGATGGCTCGTCTCTTCGACTTGAAGGATGATGGCTATTTCTATACCCGTTTGGCCAACCCGACCAATGATGCCGTAGCAGCTAAGATCAATGCGCTGGAAGGCGGAGTGGGGTGCGTGCTTACGTCATCAGGTCAGGCAGCCAACTTCTATGCTGTGTTCAACATCTGCCAGGCTGGCGACCATTTCATCACCTCTAATACGATTTATGGCGGTACGTTCAACCTCTTTGGAGTGACCATGAAGAAGTTGGGCATTGAGTGTACCTTCGTAGATCCCGATTGGAGCGATGAAGAGATAGAGAAGGCTTTCCGCCCGAATTCCAAGTGCTTCTTTGGAGAGACCATCTCCAATCCTGGCGGCAATGTGTTCGACATCGAGCGCTTTGCTAAGATGGCACATAAGCATGGGGTGCCTTTGATTGTGGACAATACCTTCGCTACACCTATCAACTGCCGTCCGTTCGAGTGGGGTTGCGACATCGTGACGCACAGCACCACAAAGTATATGGATGGACATGCCACTCAGGTGGGTGGTGCCGTAGTGGACAGCGGCAACTTCGATTGGGAAAAATATGCGGAGAAGTTCCCTGGGCTTACTACCCCAGATGAGAGCTATCATGGCCTCACTTATACGAAGGCGTTTGGTCAGAAAGCCTATATCACCAAGATCGTGTCACAGCTTATGCGCGACCTTGGTTCCATCCCTTCACCACAGAACTGCTTCCTGCTGAATCTGGGTCTGGAGACGCTGCACCTGCGTGTACCTCGCCATTGCGAGAATGCCCAGAAGGTGGCCGAGTGGCTGGAGAAGAATCCGAAGGTGGGTTGGGTGAACTATTGCGGACTGCCATCGAATAAGTACTATGAGATGGGAAAGAAGTACCTGCCCAATGGTTCTTGCGGTGTGATAGCCTTCGGACTGAAGGGCACCCGTGAAGATGCCATCCGCTTCATGGACAACCTTGACTTTATCTGCATCGTCACCCATGTGGCCGATGCCCGTACTTGCGTGCTGCATCCTGCCAGTCATACCCATCGCCAGATGAGTGATGAACAACTGCTAGAGGCGGGTGTGGCTCCTGATTTGGTTCGTCTCTCTGTAGGCATTGAGAACGTAGACGACATCATTGCCGACTTGGAGCAAGCCATGGCGAAGATGTAACATCCTAATCATACCTAAGACATGAAAAACATTCCACAATTCCTGATTGCTGCCCCGACTTCAGGCGCAGGAAAGACCACGGTAAGTCGAGGACTGATGGCACTGCTGGTGAGCATGGGTAAGACCGTGCAACCCTATAAGTGCGGCCCCGACTACATCGACACGAAGTACCATACGGCTGTGTGTGGGCGTTCGTCGGTAAATCTCGACACCTTCATGGCCAGCGAGGAGCATGTGCGTGAGCTCTATGCCTGCTATGCCAAGGATGCCGATGCACTGGTGGTGGAAGGAATGATGGGAATGTATGATGGCTATGAGCGCGATAAAGGCAGCAGTGCGGAGATAGCCCGACTGCTGGATATTCCTGTGGTGCTGGTGGTGGATGCCAAGAGTGCTGCTTATAGCATGGCACCGCTTCTGAAAGGCTTCATGACCTTCAGGGACGATGTGCAGATAGCTGGCGTTATATTTAATAAGGTGGGATCTCCGCGTCACTTTAGCATGTTGCAGGAGGTGTGTGAAGAGCTGGGACTGACGTGCTTTGGGTATGTGCCTAAACAGAAGGAGCTGGAGCAGAACTCTCGCTACTTAGGGCTCGACTTCAGTCAGATGGGTGGCGATGACTCCCTCAACCAGTTGGTCAAGACCCTTAAGCAGCACATCGATGTGAAGCTGCTGCTGAAGCGAGTGATGCGCCCAGTGCCTAAGTGCCCCAGAGGGGGTGCGAAGAAAGCTGGAACGTGGAACATTCTGGTGGCCAGCAATGAGGAGTCGTTCTCCTTCCTCTACAAAGAGCATCTGGACATCCTCCGTACTTTGGGAAAGGTGAAGTATTTCAATCCAGAACTCAATAAGGCTTTCCCGAAGAAGGTGGATCTGGTATATCTGCCAGGTGGCTATCCAGAGAAACATGCTGAGCGACTGAGTAGGGCGGAGAAGACCTTGAATGCCTTACGCGACTATGTGGAGGCTGGCGGCAGGGTGCTGGCTGAGTGTGGTGGTTTGATTTACCTCTCTCAAGGCTTGGTGTATGATAGCTCTCCGACATCCTTTAGCGTTTGTCCGTTGGCAGGTATCTTCAACGTCTACATCTCCATGCGTAAGGTTGATCGCAAGCTCTCGTTGGGCTATCGACGCTTCGAGTATGGCGGACAGGCGTTGCGTGGGCATGAGTTCCACTATACGCAGTACATGCAGCCAGAAGGTGGCGACATGCTCATGCCTCCCTCTGTGGCAAAGGTCTATGATGCCCGAGGCAACCTCACCAAAACCCCTGTGTTCCGCTATAAGAACGTGATAGCCAGCTATACGCATCTTTATTGGGGAGAGATAGATGTTAAGCAGTTGTTTGAACATTAAACATTAAACATTAAACATTAAACATTGAACAAAATATATACCAAGACGGGCGATGAGGGGATGACGAGTATCCGAGGGGGTATCCGTGTGCCCAAAGACCATCCCCGCATAGAAGCCAATGGCGCCCTTGACGAGCTGAATGCCATGCTTGGCGTGGCACGGGCCTTGATGCCTGCCGATGATGACAGGCAGGTCTTTCTCACTGCCATCATTCATGAACTGATGATGGTGATGAGCCATGTGGCTACGCCTGTTGGCAAGCAGAATCCTAAACCGCTGCATGTGGTGGAACTTACAGAGTGTATGGAAAAGTTGGTTGATGAGGTGCAAGCCAAAACCACCTCTACTCGTCACTTTATCTTGCCTGGAGGCACACCACTCTCTGCCCATCTGCAATGGGCGCGTACCGTCTGTCGTCGGGCGGAGCGCAGGCTCTGGACCTTGCATCGTGAAGAACCATTGAATCCGGATATCCTGAAGTTCGTCAATCGTCTGAGCGATGCGCTCTTTGCTATGGCACGCGATGAGATGGAGCGGGCAGGGGTTCCAGAGGAGGAGGTTTAGAGTTTAGGGTTAAAAGTTTAGAGTTTAGAGTTAAGTGTTTAGAGATTTTTGGTCGGTGGATTTATCTTATGAAGCTCATTAATTCGCCGACTTATACATAATATAATAATGAAGAAACTAAACCCAATCATGTTTGCTGGAACGGGCAGCGACGTAGGCAAGAGCGTAATCGCTGCTGCCTTCTGTCGTATCTTCAAGCAGGATGGCTATCATCCTGCTCCTTTCAAGGCACAGAACATGGCACTGAATAGTTATGCCACGTCTGAGGGGTTGGAGATTGGGCGTGCCAAAGCCGTTCAGGCAGAAGCAGCGGGCATCCCTTGTCATACGGACATGAACCCCTTGCTGCTGAAACCAAGCTCCGATCATACCAGTCAGGTGGTGCTGAATGGTAAACCCATTGGCAACCGTCATGCCTACGACTACTTCCGCAAGGAGGGGCGTGAGGAACTGCGTCAAGCAGTGTGTGAAGCCTATGACCGACTGGCAGCGCGCTATAATCCCATTGTGCTGGAGGGAGCTGGTAGTATCAGCGAGATCAATCTCCGTGACAGCGATCTGGTGAATATGCCTATGGCGCTTCATGCAGGGGCCGATGTGATTCTGGTGGGCGATATCAATCGTGGGGGCGTGTTCGGCAGTGTGTATGGCAACATCGAGTTGCTGCGTCCCGAAGAGCGAAAGCACATCAAGGGCATCCTTATCAATAAGTTCCGTGGTGACATCCGACTCTTTGAGAGTGGCGTGAAGATGCTGGAAGATCTCTGCCATGTGCCTGTGATAGGCGTGGTGCCTTATTTCAAGGACATCTACGTAGAGGAGGAAGACTCGGTGGATCTGGCGGCTAAGTCGATGCAGGCGGAGCGTGGCAAGGTGAATGTGGCTGTGGTGCTGCTGCGCCATCTGAGCAACTTTACCGACTTCAACGTACTGGAGCGCGATCCGCGTGTTCACCTCTTTTATACAAATAACACTGACGACCTGAAGAAGGCGGATATCATCATCTTGCCAGGTTCCAAGAGCACGCTGTCCGACCTCTACGAACTTCGTCGCAACGGTGTGGCACAGGCCGTGATTCGTGCCTATCGGGAGGGATCTACCGTTTTAGGTATCTGCGGAGGCTATCAACTTATGGGTACTGAGGTGCTGGATCCCGACCATGTGGAAGGGGAGATAGAGCGACTGCCTGGACTTGGCTTGTTGCCCATCAGCACGTCGATGACAGGGGAGAAGGTCACCCGTCAGAACAAGTTCCGCTTACTTTCTGAGGAGGAAAACCTGCCATTGATGGACGGCTACGAGATTCACATGGGTAGCACCCGTTTCACGGAAGAGGGGGCGCAACCTTTGGCTCGCTTTGAGGACGGGCATACCGACGGATGCTTCGTAGATGCGTCTTGCATGGGTACATACATTCATGGCATTCTGGATAATGCCCGTTTCATCGAGTTTCTGCTGTCGCGCTTCAAGGATAAGATCGGAGAGGCGGAGCAGCCATTCGACTATAAGGCTTTTAAGGAAGAACAATACGACCGACTGGCTGATCATGTGCGCCGTCATGTAGACATGCAGTTGGTATATCAAATACTGAGTAATCATGATTAAGGGTCACGGAGACGATACCTACCAATACGACCGCCCGATGGTGGCCAACTTCAGCAGCAATGTCTACTGCCATGCTGACCTCAGTGCGCTGAAGGCCTACCTGAAGGAGCGCCTGGACGTGATAGGGAGCTATCCCGAACCAGAGGCGTCGCGTCTGGAGGCCTTGCTTGCAGAGCAGTTGCACATTGCCCCTGATGAGGTGCTGGTGACCAGCGGAGCCACGCAGGGCATCTACCTTTTGGCGCAGACATTCGCAGGGAGCCGTTCAGCCATCTTGCAGCCAACCTTTAGCGAGTATGCCGATGCCTGCAGGATGCACGGCCATCAGGTGAAGTCGCTCTTCCTGCTGCCTGCGGAACGCGAAGACTACCAATTATCTGAGGATGTGCGGATACTCTGGCTTTGCAATCCCAATAATCCTACGGGACAGGTGATTCCGTTGGACACCCTGCGCCGTTTGCTCGACCATAACCCACAAGTGCTCTTTGTGATAGATCAGTCGTATGAAGACTTCACGCTGAAATACCTCCTTACTGAGCGTGAAGCCTTGGAGCGTGGGAATGTGCTGCTGCTCCATAGCCTCACTAAGCGTTTTGCCGTGCCAGGCCTGCGTCTCGGATACCTTACGGGCGATGCCAAGCTCCTTGCCAGAGTACGTAGTCATCAGATACCATGGGCAGTCAATGCCTTGGCGTTGGAGGCTGGCGAGTGGCTTCTGAAACGGGGTGGTTGCTGTGTGCCTGTGTCACTGAATGCCTATCTGAAAGAAACGGCCCGTCTGCGTGAGCTTTTGCAGGCATTGGGCGCTTTGGAGGTGTGGGAGAGCGATACCCACTTCCTGCTGGTGCGTCTTCGCATGGGAAAGGCAGCTGCCTTGAAGGAGTGGCTTATGCAGGAAAAAGGCATCCTGATACGCGATGCCTCCAATTTCGAGGGCTTGGATGACAGCTATTTCCGCGTCGCTACACAAGACCCTGAAGAAAACGATTTACTGGTGGAGAGCATTGCAGAATGGCTGACTATCTGATTCCCATATTGCCGTTGCTGTTGGGGTGGGAGGCCGACCTATTATTCGGCGATCCTGCCACCTTGCCACATCCCATTGTGTGGTTTGGCAAACTAATCAGCTTTTGTGAACATCATCTTAATCATGGGACTTATCGCAAACTGAAAGGTGCCTTGATGGGCATTGGTTTGGTGCTGCTGGTTTATGTGGTGACTTACTGTCTGATCAGACTCTGTGGAAGCGTACATATTTCTTTGAAGACCGCCTTGGAGGCCATTCTGATATTCTATTGCTTGGCAGGCACCACCCTCATCCGCGAAGTGCGTGAGGTCTTTCGTGCCGTAGATCGCTCTTTGGAGGAGGGGCGTATGCAGGTGGGGCGCATTGTGGGGCGCGATACTTCCGAGCTATCTGCGCAGGAGATTCGCACGGCTGCCTTGGAGACTTTGGCAGAAAACCTCAGCGATGGTGTCATTGCCCCTCTGTTTTGGTATTCCCTGCTGGGAGTGCCAGGTATGATGGCCTATAAGATGGTCAATACGCTGGACTCGATGGTGGGTTATCACAGTGAGCGCTACCTGCTGTTTGGCTGCATCCCTGCTCGCATCGATGATGTGGCGAACTACATCCCTGCCCGTCTCACGGCCCTTCTAATGATTCTGGTTGCTGGTCGCTTAGATCTGTGGAAGTTTGTGTGGAAGTACGGCCCTCAGCATGCCAGTCCCAACTCCGGCTATCCTGAGAGCGCCCTCGCTGGCATCCTCGATTGCCGTTTTGGTGGTCCGCATTACTATTTTGGGGAGCTCTTTGATAAACCATACATAGGCACCAATCCCCGAGAACTTACTACGGCCGATATGGAAGTGGCTGTGAAAGTCAATCGTCTGGCAGAGGTAGCGATGGTGGTGCTGGTAGTCTTATGTCAATGGTGCTTATGATTAAAGCAATCAGAAAGCAGCTGCAATTTTAGGTATCTTTTTTAAGCGTTCAAAGAAAGGCTTGTTTCTCTTTGCAGAGAGCAGATTATATTTCATCTGGAGAGATAGTAATGGCTCAGGATTAAGATCAAGAGCTTTTCCAATAAGCAAAGCCATTTCAGCACTTAGAGGACGCTTTGCATTCAGCACCTCATTTAGCTGACTGGCAGGAACACCAATTTCTGCTGCCAACCTTCGCTGACTGATGCCCCGATATTCTATCTCATCCTTTATTATTTCTCCAGGATGTGTCAGATAGTATGGTTCCAGATTATTTGCTATCATGTGGTCATCAATTCCATCTAAATGTGTCATAGTTTGATATTATTTGTAATGGTTTGACAATTCGGTTATATTTACAACTTCGGCAATGGTCTTATTGCCCTCAACAATCTCGCGAAACTCTATGCGATACTGGTCATTAACTTTAACATATACAGTTATTTCTTAAGGCAAAGGTAGGGAGTATAAATGATATTCACAAATTTGTGAACGTATTTTTGCTTAGAATTCGCCATTCTCTACAAAAAAATGACCAAAAAGTAATGTTATGTAAAAAATAACCATTATCTTTGTCACGAAGTTTATAGTGCCTCATAGTGCTCGGGGTATGTTTTAAAGAACTTCACATACAACTATCGAAGCGTTTGACATATTATCCGAGGATTGAAATCTGGACAATTTCAGCAGGGCGGATGATTGGCAAGACGCTCACGTCTTTCTCGTAGATATCCCTTTCAGGCATATCCGTAAGGGCGTGGGCTATTGCTTTTTACCACCTGCGGGCAGTCCAGAGCCTCAATCCAGTAGGTATGCAATAGTTCCCACGCTTTATATATTATCCGCTTACATCTGGGAATTGGTGAGCATAAGGAGAATGCTTAGATGAAGAGTGTCTTCACAAAACCCGTTGCACATTTCATCCCACTCGCAGAGGGGGTGAATGCCACCACTTTATCTTTACTTTCGTTGGAAGAATTGGCAGAGGTAGTGTGTCGCTGCAAAGAGGCAGAGGCACAACGCATCTACCACACCAATCCAGATGTCATCGTGCGTGAAATAGGAGATCAGTGGGTACTTGTTCCTACGGGAAACCTCGCGCAGCAATTCAACGGCATGATTTCGCTCAACATTTTCAGCCATTTTGTTTGGCAGCAATTTGAAAAGCCTCATAAGGCTGCAGATGTGTTGCAGGCTGCCCGTACGCAGTTTGATGATCCTGAGCACATGCTTGATGTGCAAGTTAGGAAACTCATCTCAGACTTTGCCCGTATGGGCCTTTTCCTAAAAAACGAATAGAAATTATTTATTTAAAAACTTTTTTGATATGGAAACAATGAGAATGAAATGGGGAAACCCATTAGTGGAAGTTCAGCAGTTTACTCCACAGGAGTTTTGCGCAGGATGTACGCAATCTGTTGTTATTATTGATACAGCGCAGCCTGGATATACATGGTCTTGGAAGATGAGGGATGTGTCTCCAACGGGTTTAGTTGTAGCTGCGGATGATTCGCAGAGTTGTCTTGTTCCTGCTCCAACAAATATAACATATATTCATGAAATTTTTGGAGTTGTAGCTGGTAATACTTATAATTTGCCTGGTACAAGTACTAAGAATGGCAATTACTATACATCAGTAGAGCACCCAAGCTATGTCTTGTATGATTCAGATGGAAATGGAAGAATTGACGCGGGAGATTATTTGCAGGTTACTATTGAAGGAACGACGTATAACGCAATGCTAAATGGTAGCGAAACTGCTTACTCCAATCCATCGGCTAAGTTTTATGATTATGTAATGAATCATTCGTAAGACTTTTTCCAGTTTAGGTTTGTAATAGAACAAATATTGATAGTGTACAAAATCCAAATAGCCCTACACCCCTACACCTTTTGCCTATAACAAACAGGAAATCAGTGTGTTAGTAGGGTGTAGGGAGGACTTGAACCCTACACCCACCCTACACGATTAGGGGTGGAAAGGTGTAGAGCAGGTGAAGGGTTAGTGTAGGGTTAGAGGCAACCCTACACCTATGTAAACTATTGTTTTTCTGAAAGATACGAGAAAAAGGTGTAGGGGTGTAGGGTAAAATGAGTATCGCCCGTTTCTGAGAAACGGACAACTTAATGCTCACAATGTTCAATGCGCTAATCAAAAATGCCCACAGTTGTGAGCATAAATGATTATAGTGAGAGCAGAAGAAAAAAACAATTTGATACTAACATCATGACAACGATGTTATTATAATGCGTTAGCAAGCGGTAGCTGTGAAGCCATACGCTTGCTTTTATAAGGAAACTATGAAACAAAGATATTTCTTGACTGCGATATGCTAGATTCCAGTTCAAGAGCGAGGGGCGTGTAGGAGCGCCTGCATGCCTCTCCATTTTAAGAAGTTCTGATGATAGACATTGAAATTTGCGAAGTTTCGAACGTCAGGTAGAGGAGTGTGCAAGGAAACTTGCATGCTCCTCATTCTTTTTGACAGAAGTTTGCTTGTTATGGAAAAAGGTATTAACTTTGTGAAAGCTATAGAAAAACATGAAATTATGAGTAAGAAAATAGTGACGATGGGCGAGATTATGCTGCGCCTGTCAAGTCCTGGAAACAGCCGCTTCGTGCAGTCGGATAGCTTCGATGTGAACTACGGCGGCGGAGAGGCCAATGTGGCAGTGAGTCTGGCAAATTATGGGCATGACGCCTACTTTGTGTCCAAGCTTCCCACCCATGAGATAGGGCAAGCAGCGGTGAACTCACTGCGGAAGTTTGGCGTACATACCGACTTCATTGCCCGTGGGGGTGATCGTGTGGGTATCTACTATCTGGAGTCGGGTGTGTCGATGCGTCCCAGTAAGGTGATCTACGACCGTGCCCATTCTTCTATTTCTGAAGCTAAACCCGCAGATTTTGATTTCGATGCCATCATGCAGGGGGCTGATTGGTTCCACTGGAGTGGCATCACGCCAGCTATCTCTGATGCAGCTGCAGAGCTGGCGAAGTTGGCTTGCGAGGCTGCCAAGCGTCATGGCGTGACAGTGTCATGCGACCTCAACTTCCGCAAGAAGCTGTGGACCAGCCAGAAAGCTCAGAGCATCATGCGCCCACTGATGCAGTATGTAGATGTGTGCATCGGCAACGAGGAAGATGCGGAGCTCTGCTTGGGCTTCAAGCCAGATGCTGATGTGACGGGTGGTAAGACCGATGCTGCTGGCTACAAGGGCATCTTTGAGGCCATGCGTCGCGAGTTCGGCTTCAAGTATGTGGTTTCCACCCTCCGCGAATCACTCTCAGCCTCACATAATGGTTGGAAGGCCATGATCTATGACGGCAAGGAGTTCTATGAGAGCAAGCGCTATGACATCCTGCCCATCGTGGACAGAGTGGGAGGCGGCGATTCTTTCTCTGGTGGCTTGATCCACGGCCTGCTCACCAAGCAGACCCAAGGCGAGGCGCTGGAGTTTGCCGTAGCAGCTTCGGCCTTGAAGCACACCATCCCTGGGGATGTGAACATGGTGAGTGTAGCAGAAGTAGAGGCATTGGCAGGTGGCGATGCTTCGGGAAGAGTACAACGATAGAATTATGAATTATTCGTGATCGGTATCCAGAGATGATACCATATTCAATAATTCATAATTCATAATTCTAAAAGACATGAACGCTTTATTTGATATTACAGGAAAAGTAGTGGTGATGACGGGTGGCACGGGTGTGCTGGGACGTAGCATCACCGCCTATCTGGCAGAGCAGGGCGCTAAGGTGGCTGTGCTGGGCCGTAAGATAGAAGTGGGAAACAAGTTGGTGGAGGGCATCCGTGCCAAAGGTGGCGATGCTATCTTCTTGCAGAGTGACGTGCTCTGTCGGGAGCGCTTGGAGGAGAGTCTGGACATCGTGCTGAAGACCTACGGACGGGTGGATGTGCTGCTCAATGCTGCTGGCGGAAATCTGCCTGCTGCAACCATTCAGCCCGATGAAACATTCTTCGATCTGAAAGTGGAGGATTTCAAGAAGGTGCAGGATATCAACCTCACGGGTACGCTTTTGGCCACGCAGGTATTCCTCAAGCCTATGGTGGAGCGGAAGGAGGGTGTGATAGTGAACTTCTCCAGCATGTCGGCTTTCCGCCCATTGACACGTGTGGGAGGCTATGGCGTGGCAAAGGCTGGCATCTCTAACTTCACGGCTTTCATGGCCACGGAGATAGCGCGGAAGTTCGGTCCTGGCATTCGCATCAATGCCATTGCTCCTGGTTTCTTCCTCACGGAGCAGAACCGCACGCTTCTGACCAATCCAGATGGCTCTTGGACGCAGCGCGGACAAGACATCATCCATCAGACGCCGATGGGACGCATGGGGCAGCCAGAGGAGCTTTGCGGCACCATCCACTACCTCATCAGCGATGCGTCTAAGTTCGTCACTGGTACAGTGGCTGTGGTAGATGGCGGATTCAATGTATTTAGTATTTAAAGAACATGGTACTTTGTGAGCAATCATTCAGATGGTATGGCCCTAACGACCCAGTGAGTCTGTGGGACATCAAGCAGGCGGGAGCTACAGGTGTGGTGACGGCCTTGCATCATATTCCTAATGGTGAGGTTTGGACGGTAGAGGAGATACTGAAGCGCAAGCAGATCATTGAGGAAGTGGGACTGCGCTGGAGTGCAGTGGAGAGTGTGCCTGTGCATGAGCATATCAAGACACAGACGGGCGACTATCTGCATTACATAGAGAACTATAAGGAGAGTCTGCGCAATCTGGGCAAGTGCGGCATTACGGTGGTGACATACAACTTCATGCCGGTGCTCGACTGGACACGCACGGATCTGGCTTATGAGATGCCCGATGGCAGTCGTGCCCTGCGTTTCGAGCGCGCAGCTTTCGTGGCATTCGACCTCTTCATCCTGAAGCGCCCAGGGGCAGAGCAGGAGTATTCGGAGGCGGAGAAAGCCAAGGCGAAGGCACGCTATGAGCAGATGACAGAGGCGGATAAGCAGTTGCTGACACGCAACATGATAGCCGGACTCCCAGGCTCTGAGGAGAGCTTCACTCTGGAGCAGTTCCAAGCTGAGCTCGACAGATATAAGGGCATCACGCCAGAGAAGCTGCGTGACAACCTTATCTTCTTCCTCAAGCAGGTGGCTCCTGTGGCCGATGAGGCTGGCGTGAAGCTCGTGATTCATCCCGACGATCCCCCTTGCTCCATCTTGGGTTTGCCACGCATCATGAGTCGTGCCGGGGATTTCCAAAAGCTGATAGATGCTGTGCCAAATCAGAGCAATGGCCTCTGTCTGTGTACGGGCTCCTTAGGCGTGAGTGCAGAGAACGATCTGCCTGACATGATGCGCCAGTTTGCTGATCGCATCCACTTCGTACACCTGCGTAGCACCCAACGCGATGCTGAAGGCAACTTCTACGAGGCCAACCACCTGGAAGGCGATGTGCCTATGTATGAGGTAATGAAGGCCTTCTTGGAGATTCAGCAGCAGCGTGGTGAGAGCATCGTGATGCGTCCTGATCACGGCCATCAGATGGTGGACGACCTGAAGAAAAAGACCAATCCGGGCTACAGCTGCATCGGTCGTCTACGCGGCCTTGCAGAGCTCCGTGGTCTTGAATTAGGTATTGCGAAATCAATTGGCAATTGACAATTCACAATTGACAATTGACAATTTATAATTCATAATTTATAATTCATAATTTATAATTCAAATTGTTTAATGGCAAAATTCGGTAAGACAGCAGTTTTAGGCAAGATGCATGCCACGGGCATGGTGCCAGTTTTCTATCATAAAGATGCAGAAGTGGCCAAGCAGGTGGTGAAGGCTTGCTATGAGGGAGGCGTGCGTGCCTTCGAGTTTACCAATCGTGGCGACTTTGCCCACGAGGTGTTTGCAGAGGTGGTGAAGTTTGCCGCTGTGGAGTGTCCAGAGATGGCCATGGGTGCAGGTTCCATCGTTGATCCTGCCACGGCAGCCCTCTATATCCAGTTGGGTGCCTGCTTCATAGTGGGTCCGCTCTTCAATCCAGAAGTAGCCAAGGTGTGCAATCGCCGTTTGGTGCCTTACACTCCAGGCTGTGGCAGCGTGAGTGAAGTGGGCTTCGCACAGGAGGCTGGTTGCGACTTGGTAAAGGTCTTCCCTGGCGATGTGCTGGGACCTAAGTTCGTCAAGGGCCTCATGGCTCCTATGCCTTGGACCAACATCATGGTGACGGGTGGTGTTGAGCCTACAGAAGAAAACCTCACCACCTGGTTTAAGGCAGGTGCTTTCTGCGTAGGTATGGGCAGCAAGCTCTTCCCCAAAGACCGTGTGGCTGCACAGGATTGGGCGTATGTCACGGAGAAGTGCAAAGAGGCGTTTGAGTATATTGAGAGATTGAGAAATTGAGAGATTGAGAAATTGAACATTGAGCATTGAACAATATCCATCCGGATGGGTTGACACATTGCGAACGGCGAAGCCGTAATGTTCAATGCTCAATGCTCAATGTTCAATAATATAAAAACCAATACTGATGAAAAATTTCATGGATGCCGATTTCCTGCTTCAGACAGAAACGGCAAAGATGCTTTATCATGAGCATGCAGAGAAACTGCCTATCATAGACTATCACTGCCATCTGAATCCACAGATGATAGCAGACGACTATCATTTCTCTACCATCACGGAGCTTTGGTTGGGTGGCGATCATTATAAATGGCGTGCCATGCGTGCCAATGGTGTTCCAGAGCATTTCATCACGGGGGCTGCCACAGATTGGGAGAAGTTCCAGAAGTGGGCAGAGACGGTGCCCTATACGCTGCGTAATCCGCTCTATCACTGGACGCACTTAGAGCTGCGCACGGCTTTTGGCATCACGAAGTTGCTGAATCCAGACACGGCTCGTGAGATATACGATGAGTGCAACGAGAAACTGCAACTCCCAGAGTTCTCGGCCCGTGGACTGATGCGTCGCTATGGCGTGGAGGTGGTCTGCACTACCGATGACCCTATCGACTCGCTGGAGCATCATAAGCGCATCTGTGAGAGTGGCTTCGAGATCAAGGTGCTGCCAACTTGGAGGCCTGATAAGGCGATGGGTGTGGAGCATTCGGTGCAGTTCCGTGAATATATCAAGCGTCTGGGTGAGGTCACGGGTAGGAACATCGAGACATTCAATGAGTATCTGGAGGCCCTTCAAGACCGTCATGATTTCTTTGCTTCCATGGGTTGCAAGCTTTCCGATCATGGCATTGAGGAGTTTTACGACCAGCGCGTGACAGACCCGAAGGAGATGGATGTGATTTTCGAGAAGCTGAAGCTTGGAAACGACCTGAAGGCTGTGGAGATTCGTCAGTTCAAGAGCTTCATGCTCTTCTTCTTCGCCATGCTCGACGACCAGAAAGGCTGGACGCAGCAGTTCCACTACGGACCTATCCGCAACACCAATACCCGCCTGTTCGACTCTTATGGGGCCGATGCGGGTTGTGACTCCATCGGAGAAGTACAGACCGCCAAGGAGATGGCGCACTTCTTCGACCGTCTGGATCACAACGCTCAGCTCACCAAGACCATTGTCTATAATCTGAATCCTGCTGCCAATGCGATGGTAGCCACCATGATAGGCAACTTCCAAGACGGCAGCATGCCAGGCAAGATGCAGTGGGGCAGTGGTTGGTGGTTCCTCGATCAGAAGGGAGGCATTGAGGCACAGCTCAACACGCTTTCAGAGCAAGGTCTGCTCAGTCGCTTCGTAGGTATGCTGACAGATTCCCGTTCGTTCCTCAGCTATCCACGCCACGAGTATTTCCGTCGCATCCTCTGCAACCTTATAGGCCGAGATGTGGAGAATGGCGAGCTGCCTGCGGAGGAGATGCCACGCATCTGCCAGATGGTGGAAGACATCTGCTACTACAACGCCAAGCGCTATTTTGAGTTCTAACTTTTTGATAATTCCTCTTTAGTGATTATATTTGCATCAGAATAAAAAGCCTTACAAATGAAACGGAATTTCCACCTTATTATATATATGGTCCTGTCGCTCTTTTTGCAGTATGCCGATAGAGCATGGGCTCAAGATACGTCTTGCCCTGTGGTCAAGGTGGAACTGGAACGTTTGCCTGATTTGAACATTCCGCGTAGCGGACATATACTGTTCTGTGCAGGCGGGGAGATGGTAATTGCAGGTGGACATACATCGGGATTCGTACTTACATCTACAGCAGAGTATTTCAGTGGAGGACAGTGGCATCTGATGCAAATGACCTATCCGCACGACCATGGTACAGCTGTAGTGCTGAAGTCGGGGAAAGTGCTATTAGTTGGCGGATCAGAAAGTGCTTATGGCATAGGTCAGTCTTTTGGTGTGGAATACTATTATCCTGAGACGCATAGTTTCGAGGGATTCACCATCTTGGATCGGAAACGTGCCATGGCATCTGCCATTGAGACAGACGGTGGCAAAGTGGTGGTTTCTGGTAACTGGTATGCCGATGACGACATTGATTTTTTCGATGGTAAAAGCACTTTCACGCACCTCAAAGCGGTGAGCGCTCAACGCAGTAGACCCATAATCTGTCGCATTAGTGCTGACGATGCCATATTGTTCAGCCAGTACGATACCAATGGAAAGAAGGTTGATTACATAGTGGTCGACAGACTACAGGGAGAACCTTTCACCACACCACTGTTTGACGACTGGTCTCCGATTTCTTGGGGGTATTCAGACAATGAATTAGGCTTTATAGGTGATGAGGAGGCTGGAGTGTATGCGTATCTTTTGACAATGGAAAATAGACATGATGGTAGCTTAGGCATTGCCAAGGTGGTAGGCACAGATTTCTCATTGTTACCCACGGCATCACCTATCCCTATGGAGGCTGGATATGGGCGTATTCAGTATTGTGGATACGTGATGGCAGATCGGCATGCGCAGCGTGGCTATGTGATGGGCATAGGCGATGATAGTAGGCTCTATCTACTTGCCATAGATTATAGCCAGTCACCAGCCCCGTTGACGCTCTATTATACCGATCCTATAGAGGGTAAACAGAATCCTTATATGCCAGCATTGACCCCTGAGGGCGATTTGATGTTCGCTGGTGGTATTTCCGATAGTAATTTTTCTCCTTTCTCCTCGGTCTATCTGATGCATTTGGGGACTGAGGCTGTCGCTGCTTCTTCAGGCATAGCTTTTGGCCGATGGGTGTGGTGGCTGTTGGCACTGCTTGCTTTGGCATTGCTCACTGCCTTCTGGCTCTTCCGTCGTGGTAAGAATGAAAAGCTTGAGGAAGAGGTTACCCCATTACCAGTGGCTACTGTTGATCAAACGCTTATGAATCGTATCCACGATGTGATGCTCAACGAACAGTTGTTCCGTGATTGTGAGCTGAAGGTAGCCGACGTGGCTCAACGCTTAGATACGAATGTCAAGGATGTGTCCGAGTGCATCAAGGTGAGCCAAGGTGTCACGTTTATCCAGTTTGTCAATGGCTATCGTGTGGACTATGCTAAGCAGTTGCTCCGTCAGAATCCTGATATTAAGATAGCCGAGTTGTACATGGAGTCAGGTTTTGCCAGTGAGCGTTCCTTCTTCCGCATCTTCAAATCATTCACAGGTATGACTGCCCAGGAGTGGATGAGTCAGGAAGATTAACCTCCTTTATCTCGTATAGTTGTAATAAATCGACTGCCAAAACATAAAATGGCAGTCGTTTTTCTGATTTTGGCAGTCCTTTGTCAAAGGTATTATATACATTTGCAGCGTCAGCGTGTCTGACATGGCAAGTGTATGGTTACAAGATTTAACATATCTCACGGCATTTTTCCTGACATAAAGTTTGGAGAAGTGGCATATTTTGTTAGAACGAACGAACGAACGAACGAACGAACGAACGAACGAACGAACGAACGTTAGTTCTAAACATTTATATGGCGAGCTGCGTAGCAGCAAGCCTATAGTAGTGCCAGTGGCACGGATATCTCCCAAGGTGGAGATAGCCGCGCCACTGGCTTTTTTCTGCCTATTGGACTATCAATGAATATTTACCATTAAAAAGCGGAGGTTCTTATGAAAAAACTCTATGAGGCACCAGAGGTGCAAGTGATTGACATGGAGGTTCAGAGCGTGATTGCTCAGAGCCCTATCGGCGGTGTTGGCGGCAACGACCCTTACGGAAGTGGTAGCGACCCCTTCA
Organism: uncultured Prevotellaceae bacterium; assembly: GCA_937891085.1. Taxonomy (GTDB): domain Bacteria; phylum Bacteroidota; class Bacteroidia; order Bacteroidales; family Bacteroidaceae; genus Bacteroides. Next base: position 43,994 of record CALAEY010000039.1, read on the forward strand.
ATAATTTCTGATGTGTAACGCTTAAACGAAGAAAGGATTTACAGTATGAAAAACTTTAAGACTTTATCTGGCATGATGGCCGTGGCTCTGATGGCCGCCTCATGCGCCAACGACGTGAATGAAGTGCTGACTCCCGAGGCCCCTGCGCAGCAGGGCTACCACTTCATTGCCACCATTGCCCCGAAGACGTTCGATGCCACCACCCGAACGCTGCTGAAGGAGGAAGATGACAACAGCCTCAGCTCCACATGGGTAGTGGAGGATGAGATTCTTATCGAATACTTGGCAGATGCATCAGAACTTGCCCAAGTAACAGCCAGGGTAACAGCGGTAGCTGCAGACGGCAGCGCCACCATCGAGGCCAATTTAACAATAGAGCCGTACGACACAGGTGCTGAATTTAATGCCGACCTTACATATCCAGCCAGCGATCCTCAATTTGCAAATCAGGATGGTACGCTCAGCGCAGCTCGTGACCTGCGTTATGGTCAGGCCAAACTGAAGGCCGATGGTAGTAAGATCACTTTCGCTGGTACGCCATCACTCGAAGCAGAGGGTTCCATCTTTAAATTCACGATGAAAGATTTGAAGGAGGCCGCCACCAATGTCGATAAGCTGGTAATCAGCAGCAAGGACTACTGGGATGAAGACGACGGCCTTACCATCACCGTCACCCCTACCGCAGCGGCAAGCGAGCTTTACGTCACCATACCTATACCTGATACCGGCAGTGTGCATACCTTCTGGTTCGAGGCTACGAGCGGCAGCTCGCCATACATCGCTCAGGCTACAGGCTCACTTGAAATCGGCTATTACTACCAGAGCACGCTGAAGATGGCCACCCTGGGTGACCTGATGAACAGCGACGGCTCTTTCAGTGCAGAGAAAGAAGATGGCAAGACCCCTATTGGTGTGATAGCCTACCTGGGCAACGATGCCACAGTGGAGAGCGCCGCCGATGGTGGCGGCCACGGCTTGGTGCTGGCGTTGAAGAATGCAGCCAACAGTGTGATTTGGGGCAGTAACGCTACCGCCTGGCAGTTTGGTGAGGATTTTAAGGTGACGGATAGGGATGCCTTGCTGCGCACCAAGAATGTGAGCGGCTACAGCAACACCAAGGACATAGGTACGGAAGACTTCCCTGTTGCCTACGCAGCATTGAACTACATTGCCACAGCCCCCCCAGGCACCACAGGCTGGTTCCTGCCCAGTGCGCAGCAGTGGGTGAAGATGATGACGGGCCTCGGTGGCCTGAGCGAGACTGACATTGTATGGGAGTCATGGTTCGACAATAATCACACCGCTGCCGACAAGTGGGAGGCAGCCCTGGAGAAGGCTGGTGAGGGCAACTATGACAGCGTGACGAGCCATTCCCTGTGGTACTGGTCGAGTTCCGAGTATAGCCAGCGCAACGTTGTGCGCGTGTTCATCAACGCTACCCTCACTGGCGATGGATACGGTTTCAGCGTGTACCACGGCGATAAGAGCTACAGGTACGACCGTTGGGTTCGTTCCGTCCTCGCCTTCTGATGCAGAGTTTAGGGTTTGAGCTTAGAGCTTAGAACATATCTGGCAGCGGCCACCCCCACGCACGGGGCATGGCCGCTGCCTACTTTTTAGGATAACAGGTGCCCTTCATCAGACATCCCTTCTTCCCCTTGATGCAAGATTCTCTGCATCTTTACATCATGGCAAGTGAACAATCACTCCGCAACTGCGAAAACAAAACGATGCAGTTGCGGAGTATTTTTCTGTGTGTAGTCGCAACATTTGTAAAAAAAAACATGATTTCTTCTTATTGATTAAAAAATAGATTACATTTGCATGAAATATCAGTAATAGTTGCAAGAATGGATTACCAGAGTTTGAACTTTGTTATCTTCTGTGTGGGAAGTGTGGCAGATGCATTGAAAATGAGTGCAAAAGATGTATATCGCCGGATGAAAGAAGGTGATATCATCTCGTCGTACATTGTTCCGTGCTATGATGTGCTGCATACATTCTCGCGTGAGTATATCGTTGCAGACCTGGTGGACTTGATGCAAAAGAAAGGAGTCTTAGCTGAGTAATGATAGTTTTTCACACATCTAATATCGAGGTGGCTCATCCAGATATAAAGCATTCTAGGGATTATTTGGACTTCGGGCGTGGGTTCTATCTTACTAAATTAGAAGAACAAGCTCGAAGCTATGGACAGAGATTCATCAGAAGAGATGAACCTGCTATTATGAATATTTATGAATTATCTGAAGTGACAGTCTACTTCTCTTACCATCTTTTTTCAGCCTATGATTGGGAATGGCTAGACTTTATTGCTGCTTGTAGGAAAGGGCTGCCTCATCCGACCTTTGACATTATCGAGGGGGGTATTGCCGACGATCAGGTTTTTGACACTGTAGATCTTTATCTCACAGGAGTGTACTCACGTGAGCAAGCTCTCGATCAGTTGCGTTTCAAGCAGCCAAATCATCAGCTATGTATTACCTCACAGCAAGCCCTTGATGATCATCTACATTTTGTTAAATCCGTTATTTTGTAGATTATGAAAGCCAATAAAATACTTCTTCAACGCAAATATGCCCGGATAGTCCGATTGTTTGCTGAGAGAGCTGACCTTACTTTTGAACAAGCTCTGGATTTCTTCTATAGCTCAAAGACTTTTGAGCTGCTTTCCGAAGGGGTGGCTGATATGCATTGCTTCAGTGATGAGTATTTGGCAGAAGAATTGCAGATAGAAATGAATAAGAAAAATCAAGAGCCTTGAATGGCAAAGCACTCTACACCCTTTTACTCTTATTTTTTATTGCGAAAGGTTAAAATCGACTGCCAAAACAGAAAGTGGCAGTCGTTTTTCTGATTTTGGCAGTCTTTTGTCAAAGGTATTATATACATTAGCAGCGTCAGCGTGTCTGACATGGCAAGTGTATGGTTACAAGATTTAACATGTCTCACGGCAGTTTTACTGACATAAAGTTTGGAGAAGTGGCATATTTTGTTAGAACGAACGTTAGTTCTTTCTTAGCCCAAAGTAAAACAATCTCAGTATGCCAGCCCAAATGCCCATAATGGAAGAATGTTTCCAGAGCCAAACTCTATGTCGTCTCTTACCACATATCCATCAGAGGCACTAGAAATCTGCTTTTTCCCCTTCCTCTTCCCCCCGACTTCAAAGGTCTTTCCATCTATCTCAAAGTCACTGATACGAGAACTGATGACATCAGTTGTCACACGCATTTGGTTGTAGAAGAACGTTTCGCGGATGTTCCCTATATCTGTAGATTCCCCTCCCAGGAGATATGCTATTGTGGCATTGTCTAAATAGACTTTTTCTACCTTCCCTATGCCTCTGATGCCACCTGTGTCATCACGTAACTGACCTATCATGCCAGCTTGTTCCATGTAGAGGAAATAGTCTGGCAATACGTTCCGGCTGACACCTATAATTGTCGCTATTGAGTCCATTACGGGCTTGAAAGGTACACTTTGTGCTATCACAGCAAGTAGCTTTTTAAGTTTTCTGCCTGTTGATGCATTCATCTTGGCATAGAGAGGTATATCTACTTCCATTGTCTGGTTGATTACCTGTCTGAGTCTCAACTCAAAGCTGCTCTCTGTAGCGAAGGGGTAATAGCCTCTGATTAAATAGTCTCGAAATAAAGGCAGTGGATGGTCAATTCCAGTCAGCTTTGCTTTTTGCTCAAGGATATCCTTCAATGTATAGACGGGAACCTCTATTTGGTGGAACAGTCCTAAATACTCTCTAAACGAAAGTCCCTGCATCATAAATATAGGAGCCCGTCGGCTGAGGTCTGCATAGCCTTTATAGATATCAAGTACTGATGACCCTGTGAAACCTACTTTTATATCAGGGTGAGAGTCGTAAATCTGTTTCAGCTCTCGTGACCAGTTCTCGTATTTATGTATTTCATCGATAAAGATCTGCTCGCCCCCTTCTTTGGCAAATTCGTCTACAAGCTCTACCAGCGTATGGGAAGAGAAGTATAGGTGATCTGCTGATACATAGAACATACTGTGGTCTCCTATGTGTTCTTTGATGTATTGCAAAATCATGGTAGATTTGCCCACTCCTCGTGGACCAACAAGTCCGAACATCCGTGTTTGCCAACTTACTTGGCCGTACATATAGCGATGGAAAACAGAGACAGTCTGTTGCAATTGTCCTTCCATATAGGCAGTTAATGAGAGATCCATAGCCGTTTGTTTTTTATTAATTCTCGATGCAAATATACGCAAATTGCACTATAATTATGCAAAATTGTAAAAAAAATGCACTACAATTGTGCAAAGATAAGTACGTTGCGTAATAAATCGACTGCCAAAACAGAAAATGGCAGTTGTTTTTCTGATTTTGGCAGTCCTTTGTCAAATAATATGGATTCCTGACCATTTCTCCCTCCCGAGGAAAAAATATTTTCCTCGCGTAGTAGGAAAAATACCTCCTCGTGGCAGGAAAAACTGCCTCGCAGGGTCACCATCTTCTAAGTGCGTAGCACTTTTCTTTATTTCTTTTGGGCTGTGCCCACACGTTTGGTGATAGAAAATACAGTCAGACGATGTCTTGGGCGAAATCTGTCTCTTTTCTGGTAGATTTCGCCCGAAATTAATGTAGTATGGGCGAAATCTGTCTCTTTTTGGGTATATTTCGCCCGAAATGGTTGTTCTTTTTAATTAAAACCATTATCTTTGAGCCGTCACAACTTAAAAAGAAACGGTAATGGATGGTATCATAGGTAGAGAGAATGAGATAGAGAGGCTGAATAAAGCTGTCGATAGTCAGCATGCTGAGTTCGTCGCCTTATATGGGCGTAGGCGTGTTGGCAAGACTTTCTTGATAAACCAGCTTTTCTCCAATCGATTTGCTTTTAAGATGACAGGTGTGATAGAAGGTTCGTTAAAAGACCAATTCACTGCTTTTGCCGATGCAATGTCCGATTTTGGCTTTGATATGTCAGATCAGCCAACGGATTGGATGTCTGCCTTTATCATGCTGAAAAATGCTCTGAAGGATATAGTTGGCAATGGCGAGCGGTGCATAGTTTTTATCGATGAATTGCCTGCTATGGATGTTGAAAACTCCAATGTGACAGGTGCTATTGGTTATTTCTGGAACAATTGGGCAAGTTTGCAAGACAATATGCTTCTTATCGTGTGTGGTAGTGCTACCAGCTGGATGATTTCTAATGTCATTGACAGCAAAGGCGGGCTGCATGATCGCATCACTGTAGAAATGCCAGTCCGTCCGTTTACTCTTCATGAAGTGGAAAACTATTTGGATTCCAGACAATTTCTGTGGGACAGGCAGATGATAGCTCAGGCTTATATGGTATTCGGGGGCATCCCCTACTATCTCAGTCTTTTGGATAACACAGAAAGCTTTGTGCAAAATGTAGATCGTTTATTCTTTAGTCGGGCGAGCCAGATGCGCCGTGAGTTCCGTCGGTTGTTCCATACGCTCTATAAGAAACCGGAGAAGTACATCGAAATTGTAAAAGAGCTTGGTAAAAGTCGGAAAGGGATGACTCGGGGGCAATTGGCCAAGAGCCTGAAGTGTGACAATAACGGTCATTTGGGCAATCGCCTTGAGGCTCTTGTACATTGTGACCTCGTACGTAGGAATGTGGTACGAGAGAAGGAAATAAAACTCAAAGATTCTATTTATCAGCTATGTGATTTTTTCTGCCTTTTTTATCTCACTTTCATTGATCGAGCCGAAGTAGAGGATCAATACTGGTCACATCATATCAATACCCCAGAAATAAACACATGGATGGGATTGGCCTATGAGAGACTTTGTATGGCACATATCTCGCAGATAAAGCAGGCTTTACGCATTGATGCCATTTCTACGCTCAACTACTCATGGCGAAGTAAATATTCCGAACCAGCTGCGCAGATAGATATCATTATAGAGAGGGCAGATCGGATAGTCAATATCTGTGAAATAAAGTATTCGCAAGATGAATATGATTTAACTAAAGAGGAGTATTATAAAATCTGCCAGAGAAAGAATGCGTTCATAAGAGAAACTGCCCTACGTCATGTGCCATGGCTCACTATGATTACCACAGAAGGTGTAAAGCGCGGAAAGTATTCAGAGATGATTCAGAGTCAGGTGGTTTTGGATGATCTTTTTCTATAAATGCAACCTTTTCATGTCATAGTTCTGTTTAAGATTAAGCATCTTTATCTGACTTCCTCATAAAAATCGACTGCCAAAACTGAAAATGGCAGTCGTTTTTCTGATTTTGGCAGTCCTTTGTCAAAGGTATTATATACATTTGCAGCGTCAGCGTGTCTGACATGGCAAGTGTATGGTTACAAGATTTAACATATCTCACGGCATTTTTCCTGACATAAAGTTTGGAGAAGTGGCATATTTTGTTAGAACGAACGAACGAACGAACGAACGAACGAACGTTAGTTCTAAACACAAATGGCGTGCTGCGCAGCAGCATGCGTGACGTGCTTGTGGCACGGCTATCCCCCTGATTAGGGGGTAGGGCCGTGCCACAAGCACGTTTTTTGCTATTGAACGATGTTTCACTTTTAAACAATAATGCGTATGGAGAAAGACTTTTATGAGGCACCTATGGTGCAAGTGATCGAAATGGAATTGCAGGGCATTTTGGCCGCCAGCCCTGGCACTGATGGAGAGCGTGGCGGCTATGGAAGTGGCGGAAGCTGGTAAACGATGGAGGATACAGATATGAAGAAGTTCAAGAACCTTTACACGTTGGCAGCCCTGCTGATGGCAGGTGCCGCCATTACCGCTTGTACGAGCGATGACCTTGCAGATGAGGCTTTGGCTCCGCAGCAAGGAAAGACCTACACGCTGAGCGTGAATGCTACAAAGGGCGCAGATACCCGTGCTTTGACAGAAAACGCGACTGATGGCAGCTTGACAGCCGCCTGGAATGCCGATGACGAGGTGACGGTCTATAAGGGTGAAACGGAAGTGGGCACCCTGAAGCCTACGGCAGCAGAAGCCACTAAACTGCAAGGCGAGGTGACTGGCGTTGCAGAGAATGATGAGCTGACCTTGAAGTTCCAGGCCGATGCCGACTACACTTCTCAGGAGGGCACGTTGGAATACATCGACCAGCATTGCAGCGCTGCCGTAGCCACGGTGACAGTGACGGAGATAGTGGGCGATGCCGTGACTACCAGCGATGCCACCTTCGAGAACCAGCAGAGCATCACGAAGTTCACGTTCTCTGAAACGGTGAGCAAAGTGATTATCAGTGGCGGGGTACAGGAAATCACCGTGACTCCAACCCAGGCTACTGCGACACTCTACGTTGCCATGCCAGCCACCGATGAAAGTACGGACTATATTTTCTCTGCCACTGTAGATGGCGCCACCTACTTGGGAAAGAAAGGTGTTAAGTTGGACAATGGCAAGTTCTACACTGCTATCATCGGCTTGACCTCACAGACAGAATATACCGACCTCAGTGCCGAGGAAACCGCCAACACCTACATGGTAACTATGGCTGGCAAGTATAAGTTCAAAGCCACAGTGAAGGGAAATGGTGGCATCGACCCTCTCACGGGTACTACTGCTACGACCATCGACAAGAGCAGCATAGAAGGCGTGAAGGTGCTTTGGGAACTGAAGGAGCAAGGCCTTGCCATAAAGCATGACGGTACTTCCTACGACATTTTCTATTCTGATGGCTATGTATATTTCTCTACACCAGATGAACTTACTTCAGGCGACTGCTATGTGGCAGTTTATGACAGCGAAGACACCATCCTCTGGAGCTGGTTGATTTGGGCAACGGTAACACCTGAGACAACGACGTATGAGGAACTGGGCATTATGGATCGCAACATCGGCGCATTGAATGTGAATAGCGATACTTATAAAGCAGGTTTCCTTTATCAATGGGGGCGTAAAGATCCCTTCCCAGCCGGAACGTTTTTTCGCCAACCTACACAGTATGTTTTTGTACCAGCCCGAACAACGGCCTTAGGATATGAAGAGGACAATGATGGATTTACGATGGCTTATTCGGTGGCTCATCCAACTACGCAATTAGGCCCTGCTTCAGCTTGTTGGTTGGTAGAATCGGAATTCACCGTCAATCTCTGGCTGTCATCAACGGGAACAAAAACCATCTACGACCCATGTCCCGCAGGCTGGCGCATTCCTACAAAAGACGAGATTAGCAAGGTATGGAGTTCCGGAGTAACATTACCTGGTGGCGGATCTGCAGCTGGTAATAGTAGGTTTGAGGGTTATTGCAATGGTGGAACACCGTATTATTGGACAAGTACAGCTGAGAGTAGAACTGATGCATGGTGCTGCCAAAGCGGAACACTTAAAACGGCCAACGGCAATTATTATCCTGACTGGCGACTTTCGTCAGCCATGTCTATCCGCCCAGTAAAAGAATGATAAGACTTCAGCTATCTCAGAATAATAGGGTTATTTTATCATTTGCCGCCGATATGTCATATCACAGCTTGTTGATATGGTATATCGGCGGTTCTTGATATGGTATATCGTTTATTCCTCCGAGAGCGAGTAGGGGCGGGCATCCTTCTGGGTGCCTCGTTCCTTGTTTGGCGTGGATGCTAAGGAGAACTGGATCTGCGCGCCAGCTTTTAGGTCGGCTTGGCGGAAGAAGTTCTTATCCCACGCAGAGCCATTCAGAGTGATGCCTTGCACGAAGCAGTTGTCACGGCTGTTCTCTGGGGCAGAGATGCGCACTTCCTGACCATCGGGCATGGTGATGAGGGCCTCACGGAAGAGTGGGGTGCCAATGGCATACTCACCGCTGGCAGGACAAACGGGATAGAATCCAAGGGCGGAGAAGACATACCATGCAGAGGTCTGCCCATTGTCCTCATCGCCACAATAACCATCGGGATCAGCGGTGTAGAAACGCTGCATCACCTCACGGATATGGGCCTGTGCCTTCCAAGGCTCTCCACTCCAATCATAGAGGTAGATCATGTGCTGTATGGGCTGGTTGCCATGGGCGTAGTTGCCCATGTTCATGATCTGCATCTCGCGGATCTCATGAATCACGGAGCCATAGTAGCTCTCATCAAACAGAGGCGGAATGGTGAAAACGGAATCCAGCATCTGGTTGAAGGATGCCTCACCACCCATAAGGCTGATAAGACCTGCAGGGTCGTGGAAGACCGACCAAGTGTAGTGCAGACTGTTGCCCTCAGTGAAATCGCCTCCCCACTTCAGAGGGTTGAAAGGCAGATGGAAGGTGCCATCTTCATTGCGGCCCACCATCAGACGATAGTCGGCATGGTAGAGGTTCTGGTAGTTCGTTGCTGCTTTCTTATAAGGGGCAAGCTCAGCCTCACTCTTGCCAAGGGCCTTTCCGAAGGTGTAGATGCACCAATCATCGTAAGCATATTCCAAGGTGCGGGCGGCACTCTCGCGAATGCCTACATTGGCAGGTACATAGCCCAGAGAGTCATAATACTGATAGCCCTTACGACCAGTAGAGCCGATAGTGGGGTGCTCGTTGTGTGCCCCATGGGTCACGGCTTGCCACAGCGTTTCTGCATCATAGCCCTGTACGCCACTCAGATAGGCATCAGCCACTACAGAGGCAGAGTTATTGCCCACCATGCAGTCGCGATGTCCAGGACTGGCCCATTCAGGCAGGAATCCACTCTCCTTGTAGGCATTCGCCAGTCCTTCCTGTATCTTGGCACTCTGGTCGGGATAGATGAGGTTCAGCAATGGCAGCAGGCATCGGAAGGTGTCCCAGAAGCCCGTGTCTGTGAAGAGATAGCCCTCGGCAATCTGTCCGTTGTAAGGGCTGTAGTGCAGTCGTCTGCCGTTGGCATCGATTTCAGAGAGGTCGCGTGGGAAGAGCAGCACCCGATAGAGGCAGGAGTAGAAGGTGCGTAGGTCTCTGTCGTTGCTATCAGTTCCGATGCGGATGCGTCCTAAGACCTCGTTCCAGCGATCACGACCAGCTTGCTTCAGACCGTCGAACGTCTGTCCAATCACCTCTTGCAAGTTTTGCTCGGCTTGTTCCAAACTGATGAATGACGAAGCCACTTGCAGCTGCACTTGTTGTCCTTTTGACGTAGGGAAGCCCACCAGTGCCTGCGCATGGTTTCCATGTGCCTCGAGGGCTTCACTTTCATGACCGTCTTCAGCGGTAAGCCAGTAGCTGAAAGGCGTGTCGCTCAGGATGACGAACCAGTTCTTGAAGTTGGGCATCACCCCACCGTGATTCTTTGTGGTGTAGCCCACTATCTTGTTTTCCTCGGGAATCAGTTTCACGTAGGAGCCCCCATCATAGGCATCCACCACAAGGTAGGAGAGCTCACGCTCAGGGTAGGTGAGGCGGAAGGCAGCGGCATGCTCCGTAGGAGTCAGCTCGGCTGTGACATCATGATCGGCCAGATAGACGCTATAATAATAAGGAGTGGCGGTCTCAGCCTTGTGGGAGAACCAACTGGCACGCTCGTCCTCGTTCATCACAGCCTCTGTGGTAACGGGCATCAGGGAGAACTCACCATAGTCGTTGATCCACGGACTGGGTTGGTGCGTCTGTTTCAGACCTCTGATGTGGGTGGCGTTGTAGGTATATTGCCAGCCATCGCCATTGCGCCCAGTCTGTGGGGTCCAGAAGTTCATGCCCCACGGCATGCCCGTAGCGGGATAGGTATTTCCCGTTGACACCTGATAGGTACTGGCGGTGCCAACCAACGTGCTGACGTAATCCACAGGATGCTCCGCATAGGTCATCGCCTGTTTGGTTTCTTTCTTGCATGAAACAGCCAGCAGGCTGATAAGTGCCAATAGTAGTATAGTCTTCTGTTTTTTCTTCATATTGGTTTTTTATTGAATGGTTCAAAACTTGAGGCTGGTAGTCAGTTCCACGGTGAAGGGACGGATATACGTTCCCGACATCAGGTAGTGGTTCTGATAACCACTCACATCCGTTGCCAAGTCGGCTGCAGCGATGCTGCCACTGGCTCCCTTCTGATTGAGGATGTTGATGACGTTCAGCGAGAAACTCACATGCTTGTTGTAGGTATAGTCCACCCCACCGAAAGTCTCCCAACGGCCCTTGAAATAGAGCGTATTGGTGCGGTTGATGTACTGCTTGCTCTGGTAACGGAAACTGAGCCAAAATCGCCAGTCGCCTGTCTGATAGGAGGGGTCGAGTTCTGCTATTACTTTCGACATGGCTATCACATTCTTGTTGTTGAAATCGTACAACTGACCAGGACCGTCCTTGAAAACGGGCTGGAAGGTGAAGTTCTTGTACTTTGGGTTTTGCAGTGTCAGTAATCCGTGGAAGCTGAAACCCTTGAATGGAGTCACCACGGCATCATTAGTCCATCCCATGGTAGCTACATCGTTTACGATGGGCAGGATGATGGTTTCACTTTGGTCGTTGGGGTTGGTGAACTGTTCGCGGAACTTATACTTGGTCTGGTTGATGTAGGTGAGCTGCGAGGTGAGTTGCATCCATGCATTGTTCCAGAAGATGCCTCCTTTGGCCATGTTTACGTTGATGGGATCCATCTGCGGCATGTAGGGGCCTGCATAGTCTTGCAGGTTGGGACGCTGTTTTACATACACATATTCGCCCACCAGTCCGAAGCCTTTCAAGAGGGTGTAACGGCCGTTGAAGGTAAAGCCGGGGTTCAGCCAGTCGTAGGTGCCAAAGCGGTTGCGATGTGCCTGTTTCAGGCTGAATCCATAAGTACGGTCATTGGTGGTATCGATGCTTTGTCCTACATCCGTAAAGGCCAGTGCTGCATTGCCTTGCTGCCGCATCCATTCCATACGCACGCCCATGGACACCCAGAGGTGGTCGGTAATATCCCAATCGTCGGAAGCAAAGAGTGCCAGACGGTTCTCGTGACCGTCGTAGTATTCGCTGCCTGTATTATAGTCGGTCCCTTCTTGTCCGTCTTTTAGCAGGCGACGTGGCGATGCCTTTGCTTCGTGGGCATACACTCCTGTATTGGTATATATGCCAGCACGGTTCCACCACTCGTTCAGTCCCAAGCGCCAATTATGATTCTGGTTGCTGCTCTTGCCCGTCAGTTCGGCAGTGGTCATCCAACTACGTTCGAAACCCTCGAAATAGAGCATGTAGCGGTTCTGAACGTATCCGCTGTAAGGCGTGCCGTCATCGTAAGCATAGCCATCGGTGGGAGAAGCTTGGAAGATGCCTGCCAACTTCATCATCGTGGTGTTGTCTTTGGCACTCTTGAATTTGCTGCTTAGAGCCAGTTTTATGCCATTGTTGAATTGATATTCAAGTGTAAAGGTCAGATGGTGGTTGTCGATGGTGTTGGCATCCTCCAGGGTCTTGCGTGTCATCTGTCCGTTCTTCATGCTAACGTAGTTGATATATTGGAAATCGGGTAACAGTTGATCGCGTCCCAAGTCGAAATTATCGTACTTGTCTACGCTACCATCCTTGCCGTTGAAATAGAAAAGACCGTAGTTGTCGGAAATGGCTGTATAGCGTGCAAACTTATAGTTAAGTCCTATCTTTCCTCGCCCTTCAGCGAAGGTTTTGGTGATGTTGGCCTTGTAGATGTGCATCTGATCCTGGATAGGCATGGCATCCAGATGGTTGCTCCCAGGGTCGAAACCTTGGTAGGTTCCGATGGAGTAGGTCCATCCGTGCCCAAATGGGGAGGCAATGCTGGCATCCACCACTTGCTTGCCATAAATATTTGTGGTGTAGTTCACCAATCCTTGGAAATTGTCGGGATTGGAAAGGCTGCTACTGTTCAGCACATAGGTACATTTACCATACTGCAAAGTGCTCTCGCTCAGCGATAGCAGGCTCTGTCCACTATAGCTGGCCCCTCCTCGCCAGGAGTAGTAGGGATAGTCGGGCCAGAAAAGGTAGCTGTTGGGCGTGCCATCCTCAAATATGTCCACGGCTTCACCGTCGGGCAGTCCGATGGAAATCTGGCGGGGCTGGTTGTCACTCGATGCGTTGAGCATCACGTTGCGGTTCTTCTCTTCCTTGGTCGAAGGGATGGAGTCGCGCCTAATAGTGTCTTGTGCCGAGAGGCGGTTAGCGAAAAGGCATAAACCTACAAGGACGACAAACTGACATGTTTTCATATATCTATGGTCTTAATGGTTACAATGTATAATTATTGTTAGGCCAACTTGCTTTTACCAGCAAATTCCGTGAAATCTATCCGGATGATTTCTACCCTGCCCAAGGCTCGTTCGGCATATTTGTAGCCTGCTTCTTGAAAGTTGGGCGAAAGCTTGTCCACCAGCAGATGCAGCGCATGCAGCTTTTCCTCATCAGATAGCCCTACATGCGCATGGCCTTTCAGCACTACGCTTTCGCGCTCTGTAGAGAACTTGTTGGGCAATAGGTGTACGTGGCCGATGATGCAAAACGACACCTTCGGATGCAGGCGGATGCTCCGCAGTTTCTTCCCTTCTGTAGCACAGTGGATATAGATGCTTTCCTGTCCATCCCATACATAGTTCACAGGAATGCCATAAGGCAACCCGTCTTCATCTATCATCGAGAGAATCCCATACTCGCATTGCTGAAGCAGCTCAAGCGCCCGATGCTCGTCCATCAGGCGGTCTTTCCGGCGGATATCATCTGTCTTGTATTCCATGCTATCGACTATTTAGTGATTTCTATCAGTATTCCTTCTGGACCTGTAATGGCACTTTCATAATAGCCGTCGCCAGTGATGCGAGGTCCACTGCTCACTTCATATCCCTCGCTCTGAAGCAGGGCTGTAAGCCTATCTACAGCTTCACGGCTTCCCACACTAAAGGAAACATGAATGAATCCCTGCCTGTAGGGATTGTACTGGTCGCAGGCAGTCACCTCTGGCCTTGTCATCAGTTCCAATCGGGTTTCTCCGTCGGGAAAAAAGAGTATGTAGGTGCGCAATCCTGTGCGAGTATTGTGGTATAGGTCGTTGGGCACTGCATCGAAAAAGCGACAGAAAAATGCCTTTGTCTTTTCGATGTCCTTGCAGTAGAGGGCTATGTGGTCTATCTTCATAAGCATATTTTTTACAATGCAAAGATAAGTAAACAAGAAAGACAATTATGTGATGTAAATCAAAAAATCAGAGTTTCCCTGCCCTAACACGGCTCAGCGACTCACGCGTCATGATGAGGTAGGAGGCTATGTGCTGGATGGGTGCCCGCTTGGCGGCTTCGGGGTATTCGCGCTGGAAACGTTCGTAGCGCTCCTTGGCGCTCTCGAAGCGCAGGGAGTCGGCCTTATGCTGTGAGAGCACCGCATCAAGCTCTAAATAGCGTATGTACCATCGGGCCATGTTGACAGACTGGTCGCAGAGCTTCTTCAGCTTGAAATAGGGTATTTTGTAATAGATAAGCGGCTCCAGGGCCTCGGCCATCAGTTGTGTGGGGCGCTGCAAGAAAAGGCTTTCTATACAGTGCAGCAGTTTGCCTTCGGCAGTAAAGTGTTCGGAAACGTCGTGCCCGTTCTTGTAATAAAACTGCCTGACCAGTCCTTGATGCACGTAGAACAGGCCGTCTGTCACCTGTCCTTCTTTGATGATGACCTCGCCTTTTTCGGCTGTCTTGCATTCAAGGATAGAGGCGAACTGCTCTACATCAGCATAGGGCAGGGGATACACATTGTCGGCCATGGTCTTGGCCACTTTCAAAGCCGTTTCGTTTATTATCATACACCTTATTTGTATATAAGCTTACGCCACGGGTTTATATTTGGGCACCAACGTCTTCATGATGATCCAGCCCACCAAGTAAGCCACGGAGCAATAGCAGAAGATGATGAAGTAGCCAGCTGGTTTGCCAGTGAATCCTAAGAACGTCATCTGTGTGGCATCGGCATAGTCGAAGAGCTTGCCCGACCCCATGTTGATGAGGAAGGAACTCAAGCCTCCAGCGGCACTGTTAAGTCCTGTGATGGTGGCTACAGCGCGTTGTGGGAAGAGGTCGCTGCCCACGCTGTAGAGGTTGGCCGACCATGACTGATGGGCAGCCCCCACGATACCTATAAGGATGATTGGCAGCCAGTAGCTGTAGTTGCCCAGAGGCTGTGCAAAGAGTCCCAGCAGTGGGAAGAGGGCGAAGATAAGCATAGCCCTCATACGGGCGGTATAGGCATTAAGCCCTGTGCGGTTGATGATGATAGTGGGCAGCTTTCCGCCATAGAGCGCCAGCATGGTAATGGCATAGAGCACAAAGATGAGCATCTGCGCCGTGGGGTTATCGCTGGCAAGGCCATAGACATCACTGAGGTAGGCGGGTGTCCAGAAGAGGAAGAACCACCATACCCCGTCTGTGCAGAACTTACCCAGCAGGATGGCCCATGTCTGACGGAGTTTCAGGCAGTCGAGCACACCGAGTTTAGGTTGGTGCTGAGCCTCCGCAGGCTTCACCTCATTGTCTTGATCCTGCTTGATATAGCTCAGCTCTGCAGCATTCACGCGAGGATTATGGTCCACATCTTTATAAATAAACACCCAGAAAGCCATCCATACGAATCCCAAGCCACCGATGACGATGAAGGCCATTTCCCAACCATTCCCCACACCGATGCTTCGGAAGTAGCTGGCGAGTGAAGGGATGGTAAGCGGAGCGATAAGAGCGCCTACGGTGCTTCCTGCATTGAAGATAGCAGTGGCAAAGGCACGGTCTTTCTGAGGGAAATACTCAGCAGTCACCTTCACGGCTGCAGGGAAGTTGCCTGCCTCACCACAAGCCAAAACGATACGTGCAGCGATGAAGAAATACACGCTCACCATGGAAATCATAGAGGCTATCTCACCCGTAGCACCCACCAGCTCAGCAGCTGTGTGCACACCTACGATGTGCTCTGTGGCCCATCCACAGAGTGCATGGAGGCAGGCTCCACCCGACCAGATGCCGATGGCCCACAGATAGCCACGCTTAGTCCCCAGCCAGTCGATGATGCGGCCAGAGAAGATGTTGGCTATGGCATAGACGATAGAGAAGATAGCTGCCACATCGCCATAGTTGCTGTCACTCCAGTGAAACTCAGGTGCGATGAAATCCTTCCACGTCAATGACAGCACCTGTCTGTCCATATAATTCACCGTTGTGGCAAGGAAAAGCATGGCGCAAATCACCCAGCGCACATTGCTCATTTTAGTATTAGTGTTTCTCATAATCCATAATTACTTAATTGTCAATTGTCAATTGTCAATTTACTTCGTTATCTCTCCCGCCAAGTCAGAATCCATCAGGCGTTTCACTTCCTCATTGTTGAGGCCATGTCCTAAGAGGAACATCAGCTTGGCAATAGCACTCTCAGGCGTACTGTCATACCCACTCACCACCCCCGCTTGCAGCAGTTGGAGGCCTGTTTCATAGCGCTTCATCTCCACCAGACCGTTGGGACATTGAGTGATGTTCACTATGACGATGCCTCTCTCTGTAGCCTCGCGCAGTGCCTTGATAAGCCAAGGTTTCTGGGGCGCATTGCCAGAGCCGTAGGTCTTCAGTATCACCGCCTTAAGGCCCTCAAAGCGCAGGGCCGACTCCACGATGTTCTCACTGATGCCAGGGAAGAGCGTCAGCACCACGATGCTATTATCATAGAGGTAGTGCGGCTTCATCGGCTGCGAGAGGTCTGGGCGACGTATCAGCTGCTCATTGTAGCGGATATGGATGCCCGCTGTGGCAAGCGGTGGGAAGTTGTACGAGCGGAAGGCATTGAAGTTCTCCGCATGGATCTTGGTTGTGCGGTTGCCACGCATCAGCTCATTCTCGAAGAAGATGCACACCTCTGGCACGATGGCCGTACCATCAGGATGCTTGGCGGTGGCTATCTCAATGCTCGTTATCAGGTTTTCCTTGCCATCGGTACGCAGCATGCCTATGGGGAGCTGAGAGCCCGTAAGGATGACAGGTTTCGAGAGGTTCTCCAGCATGAAGCTCAGGGCCGAAGCCGTATAGGCCATCGTATCCGTACCATGCAGAATCACGAATCCGTCATAGTCATCATAGTTCTGCGTGATGATTTCCACTATCTTCACATAGTGCTTTGGCTCCATGTCCGACGAGTCGATAGGAGGGTCGAACTGATAGGAGCCAATGCGATAGTTGAAGCGTTTCAGCTCTGGCACCTGCTTCAGCAGATGTGCAAAGTCGAAGCTCTCCAAGGCTCCCGTTTCAGGATTCTCTATCATTCCGATAGTGCCACCTGTATAGATTAAGAATACCGAAGGGCATTTGTCTGTCATAGTGTTACGGTTTTAGTGCCGTAAAGTTACGAATAAATTTCTTATTCTTTACCAAAAGTCAGCACTATTCTCAGAAATGCTTCTGTATTTCTCTCCTAAAGCCTTGCATTATGATGGTAATGAAGCATTTTTGCAGTAACGCAAGGCTTTTCCTCGATAATTCCTTGTGTTTGCAACTTATAAGCGCATAGTTTGCAGGCTTTATTCGTCAAGTTTAGAGCCTCCATTCAATCCGTCTGTAAGTTTTAAACTCCTCCTCTTGTATGCTATAAAATATTATGTTTAGTGACGGATGTGACGTTAGAAATATATACTTTCGTATAGAAATACATTTGGTTCGAACCAAATGTATTTATTAGAAAAAGTTGCTTTTTTAATGTCATATCTGTCACTAATTTTGCTAATCTCCTCATTTCAAGTAGTTTGCTGATTAGGTCAGATTCCATCACTTTA
Source organism: uncultured Prevotellaceae bacterium (assembly GCA_937891085.1). Classification (GTDB taxonomy): domain Bacteria; phylum Bacteroidota; class Bacteroidia; order Bacteroidales; family Bacteroidaceae; genus Bacteroides. Next base: position 61,676 of record CALAEY010000039.1, read on the forward strand.
CATTTGATTTGACCCTATGGAGTTTTATGAAGGATATGAAGGATAGAATTCAACATTTACTTATAAATACATTTGGTTCGAACCAAATGTATTTCTATGAGAAGACAGCGATGGGGCATATAGGCATGGGTGCATCACAAAGGAGTGAGCCTAATGTTCCTCCGCTGTTCCTCCGTTGTTCCTCCGTTGTTCCTCCGCTTTTGTTTCACAGAAAGAACGGATGTTCCACGGAGGAAGAACGGAGCTTCATGGTTTGAGTTTCCTTCTTATTTGAGAGAGATGGCATCTCTGCGTATTGTCAAAACTCGCTGACAAGCCACCTTCGATTTTTCCTTTCACCTTTCACCAAGTGTGCGTAAGTATATGAAATTCATTGGCTTATAATGGTGAAAGGAAATGCGCTTCCTTTCACCGTCTTTCACCAACTATTATTTAGACAGATGATGTCATAAATAATAGAGAAAATATATATAGTGTATGTCGTCATTAGAATTATAATGGTTGCGCGGATTCTAAATAAAGAGGCCATTCTGGTGTGAAGGGTGGTGAAAGGCGGTGAAAGGGCGGAGGTTTCCATTCACCGCAATTCGCAGATGATATTCATGCGTTATCTTCCACTTGGTGAAAGGTGAAAGGAAAATAACGAATCAGGCTTTTTTAGAACTCAAGAATCTAAAACGAGGTACATTACTACCATAAAGTTGGTGATACGACTGCTAAAACCCAATGGCAGCAGATGCAAACTTCAGACTACACAGCTGTCTGTACAATCAGCACTGCTGTCTGTACAATCAGCACTGCTGTCTGCACAGATTCCACTGCTGATTAAACTTTGCCTCGTTACGTCATGGCTTTTGTCTCTCGTCTTTATATCTTTTGCTTGCTTTCTCCTGTCTTTACCCTACGCCAATCCGATGTCTGCCTTCAGCTGCTTAATGGCCTTGTCTGCATCGCCCTCGAAGGTGTTCAGCAGGGTGACGAAGCGACTGCCGATGATGCCTCCAGAGGCATTGGCACAGGCTGCATCGAAGGTCTGCTTGTTGCTGATGCCAAAGCCCACCATGCGGGGATTGCGCAGGTGCAGGTCGTTGATGCGCTTGAAGTAGGCTTGCTTCTCGGCATTGAAGTCGCACTGGGCACCTGTGGTGGAGGCAGAAGATACCATGTAGATGAAGCCATCGGTGTGCTGGTCGATCTCAAGCACGCGCTCGTCGCTGGTCTCAGGGGTGATGAGCATGATGATGCGGATGTCATATTGCGCAGCGATGGCTTTATAGCTCTCCTCGTAGTCGCGGAAGGGCAGGTCGGGGATGATGATGCCGTCGATGCCACAGGCTTGGCACTCCTGACAGAAACGCTCGAAGCCGAACTGGTAGATCGGGTTGAGGTAACCCATCAGAATCAGTGGGATGCTGACTTCCTTACGGATGTCTCGCAGTTGGCTGAAGAGCAGACGGAGCGACATGCCGTTTTTCAAGGCTTTCGTGGCAGCATCTTGTATGACAGGGCCATCGGCCATAGGGTCGCTGAAGGGGATGCCTATCTCGATGAGGCTTACGCCGCCTTGCTCTAAGTCTTTGATTACTTGGACGGTGCCGTTGAGGGTTGGGTGGCCTGCGCAGAAATATACTGACAGTAATCTCTGAGGATTGGTTTGGAATAATTGATTAATGCGGTTCATCTTTTTTAATTGTGAATTGTGAATTATGAATTCTCTCACTTTTCCAACGTCCTTGATGCCAGGACTGTTCTCAAACTGACTATTGAGATCGTAGCCGGCTAGGGCGGGATGGGAGAAATGTTGCAGCGCTTCTATGCTCTGTGATCCAATGCCTCCGCTAAGCAGGAAAGGGGTGCTGCCTTGATACTGACTCAGTAGGTTCCAATCGAATGTCTTGCCACTGCCACCATAGGCAGGGGTCTTGGTATCGAATAGGAAGTAGTCGCAAACGCCTTGGTATCGCTCTGTGAGCTTCAAGTCTTCCGCACTGGCGATGGGGAAGGCTTTGATGACCTTAAAGCCTGACTTCTGCAACGCTTGGCATTGCTCTGGCGATTCATGCCCATGCAACTGGATATGCGTAAGGCCGAACTCCGCTGCCTGCTTGGTGATGACATCGAGAGAGGCATTCACGAAGACCCCAACACGGCCAGCATGGATGGGGAGGTAGGAGGGGCGTTGACGCACATAGCGGGGAGATTTCTCATAGAAGATAAAGCCCATGAGGTCGATGCCTAAGGCTTCTACCTCACGGATGTTTTCCCCTTGTGTCATGCCACAAACTTTGATGATACGTTTCATGATCTCAATGCTTTAGTGAATCGTTTCAGCGCTATGCCTGGCAGCATTTCTTTCATAAAGGCTTCGCCCATAAGGAAACCTCTGTAACCTGCTTCGCGCAGCTGACGCACCACCTCTGGCTTTGATAGTCCGCTCTCTGATACCAGAAGTGGGGCTTCTGCAGCATAGCCAACGGATTGTCTCAGCGCCTCTGCCATGCGGAAGGAGTTCTGCACATCTGTCACGAAGGTACCCAGATTTCGATTGTTCACGCCCAGCATGTCGGGCTGGCAGCAGATGTAAGGCAATTCTTTCTCGCTATGTACTTCGAGCAACACTTCCAGTCCGATGGCATGCGCCATAGCTGCCAGTTCGCAACACTTGTCAACCGACAGGCAGGCTGCTATCAGAAGCACAGCATCGGCTCCTATCAGACGAGCTTCGAAGAGCTGGTGCTCATCGATGATAAAATCTTTGCGGAGGATAGGTAGTTGTATCAGTGGTCGTACTGCCTTGATGTCTTTCAACGTTCCTCCGAAGAAGTGCTCGTCTGTCAGGATGGATAGTGCCGATGCGCCGCCTGCCCAGTAGGCTGGGATTACCTCTGCAGGACGGGCATCCTGATGGATCCAACCCTTGGAGGGCGACTTGCGCTTGAACTCTGCAATGATGCCTGTGTCTGATGCTGCCAAGGCGGCTTTCATGCTGTGTCCTGTGGGTGGCAGGGTGTCCACACAGTCCTTCAGCGCTTCCGTGGGAACCGCCTGCTTGTGCATGGCCACTTCTGTCTGCTTGTGCGCTACTATTTCTGAAAGTATATCTTTCATAGTGTCAGCTGTTTATCTCAATAAACTTCTTCAATACTTGCAGTGCCTTTCCGCTTTCGAGCGACTGGCGGGCAATGTCTATGCACTCGCTGATGCTCTTCTGGGGCTCTATCACATGGATGGCCAATGCCGCATTGATCAGCACCACATTCTTCTGGCTCTCAGTGGCTTGGTTCATCAGCACATCGTCGAAAATGCGACTGGCTTCCTCCTTGGTGGTGCCTCCGTAGAGCTCTTCAGGACGCGCCTCTCGGAAACCGATGTCCTCTGGCATGTAGAGGTACTCTCCCTGATTGGTACAGATCTTGAACTCGGACGTCAGCGAGATTTCATCGTAGCCATCGAGGCTGTTCACGATGCCAAACCCTATGCCGATGCGATGCTGGATGTTGGTGTAGAGGCGCATCTGCTCCAGATTGGCCACTCCGAGCAACTGGTAGGCTGGTTGGCAGGGATTGATCAGTGGACCAAGCAGATTGAAGACCGTGGGCACTTGTAGGGCTTTGCGGATAGGACCCACGAACTTCATGGCTGGGTGGAAGAACTGGGCGTGCTGATAGACCATGCCACACTGATCCATGCTGCGACGCAGAATGTCGCCATCGTTGGTGAACTTCACGCCGTGCTGCTCCATCACATTGCTGGCACCGCTCACGGAGGTAGCACCATAGTTGCCATGCTTGGCAACCTTATAGCCCGCACCTGCCACCACGAAGCAGGCACACGTAGAGATGTTGAAGGTATTCTTGCCATCGCCTCCTGTGCCCACGATGTCGATGGGCTTATAGGCACTGAGATCAGAGGGCACACGTAGTTCGAGCAGGGCTTCACGGAATCCCAGTATCTCGTTCACAGACACGCCACGCATCTGAATCATCGACAGCATGGATGCTATCTGCGCAGCTGGATATTTCTCCTCAGTGATGTTGAGCATCACTTGCTTGGTTTCTTGTTGGGTAAGCTCTTCATTTCGTAGGAGCTTTGATAGTATTTGTTTCATGATTCTAATGTTTTTAATTTTATAATGTTTTAATTTTTTAATAGTCTAATTTCGGATGAAATTAGACATGATTGTCGCACCGTCGGGTGTCAAGACGCTTTCTGGATGGAACTGGATGCCATGAATGTCGTAGTGGCGATGGCGCAGTGCCATGATCTGACCTTCCTGACTCTCTGCTGTGATGACCAGTGTGTCTGGCAGTCCTTCTTTGTCGACTACCCAAGAGTGATAACGCCCCACGGGTAAGGTATGTGGCAGATGGTCGAAGAGGTATTCATCGGTGTCCTCCAACAGCTGCACAGGTGTCTGAACGCCGTGGAAGACATCCTTAAGATTGGTGAGCGTGGCACCAAAGGCCTGTCCGATGGCTTGCTCTCCCAAGCAGACACCCAACATGGGCTTCTGTCCTGCATACGCCTTAATCACATCCAGCAACAGACCTGATTCCTCTGGAATGCCAGGCCCTGGTGAGAGGATAATCTTGTCATAGCGCTTCAAGTCGCCCAGCAGGAACTTATCGTTTCGCAGTACATCTACCTGCGCTCCCAGCTCTTTCACTAAGTGTGCCAGATTGTAGGTAAATGAGTCGTAATTGTCTATAATAACAGTCTTCATAATTGTTAATTGTCAATTGTCAATTCTCAATTTTCAATTTATCTCACTCTTCTTCCGCCCTGCTGATGGCCCTACGCAGCGCTCCGAGTTTATTGTTCACTTCTTGAAGCTCGTTCTCCTCATTGCTCTTCGCCACGATGCCGCCACCAGCTTGGAACCAGAGCACGCCATTACGACTCACGAACGTACGGATGGTGATGGCTTGATTGAGGCTGCCATTCAGACCGATGAAGCCGATGCAGCCGCCATAGGCACCGCGATTGTGAGGCTCCAGTTCGCTGATAATCTGCATGGCGCGTACCTTAGGCGCTCCGCTCAGCGTACCAGCAGGGAAGGTATCAATGAATGCCTTGATGGGGTTGGCATCCTCGTTGAGCTCTCCGCTCACACGACTCACCAAGTGGATCACGTGGCTGTAGTATTGCAGTTGTTTGTAAAACTCCACCTTCACATGGTGGCAGTTGCGTGAGAGGTCGTTACGTGCCAAGTCCACCAGCATCACATGCTCCGCATTCTCCTTCGGGTCGTTCTTCAGCGCCTCTGCATTCTGGGCATCCTGCAGCGGATTTCCCGTGCGTTTGGTGGTGCCAGCTATAGGATCGATGAATGCCTTGCGTCCCTCGATGCGACAATGCGTCTCTGGTGAAGAACCAAAGATGCGGAAGCCTCCGAAGTCGAAGTAGAAGAGGTAAGGAGAGGGGTTGATGCTGCGTAGTGCTCGATACAGGCGGAAATCATCGCCCTCGAAGTGCTGCTCGAAACGTCGTGAGAGTACCACTTGGAACACGTCGCCACGCAGGCAGTGAGCGATGCCACGACGGATGTTGGCCTTATGCTCCTCATCGGTGAGTGAGGAGGTGGTTGGTCCCACGGCCTTGAAGTCGTACACGCGATAGGTGTTGTTGCGGATGGAGTTCTTGATGTCATCCAGATGGTCGTGTTCTCCGTCGCTCAGCATCTCCACGATCATCAGCTCATTCTTGAAGTCGTGAAACACGATGATGTATTTGTAGAGGATGTAGTGCATGTCAGGTGCATCATTGCGGCTCTCCGTACTGTCTTTCACAGGGATGTGCTCAAAGTAGCGCACCGCATTGAAAGAGGTGTAGCCATACAGTCCGCAGTAGTTGCTCCCTTCTCCTTCCACGTGGAAGCGACTCAGGAAGTCGGTCAGGGCATGCTCCACGCGATAGTCCTCTGTGATAGGACGCATTTCACGTGTGCCATCGGGCAGTCGGAAGATGGCCTTTCCATGATCGATACTCACGCTGGCCAGCGGACAGAGTCCGATGAACGAGCGATTGTTTTCACCACTGTGGTAGTCGGAACTTTCCATCAGTGCACTTTGCGTGAATTGGTCACGCAGTTTCATGTACGTGGTCACTGGGGTGTAGAGGTCGCCCAGAACCGTACGCGATGCTGTAGTGTAGCTGTATTGTTTCATATTTTAATTAAATTGTTTTTTTAGTTACTGTTCTTTTTTCTTTTGCACGAGCAAAAGAAAAAGAACCAAAAAGGAAACTCGCCGACTGCACTTTTTCCGCTAAAAATCGCTCACGTCTTCCTAAAGCGCGAAAACTCGCAAGCTTCGCTTGCTCAAACAGCCCGCGCTTTTTAACGGAAAACGCTCCCGATTTTCTTCACGCTCCAAAAGTGAGGTCGGAAAGAATGCGCAGCCTTAATGTTTAACGTTTAACGTTTAATGTTCAATGTTTAACGTTCAATGCCTTCAAGTACGTTCCTAAGTCCTTATCGCCTCTGCCAGAAACGGTGAGCACTACCACGTCTGAGGGCTTGAACTGCATCTTGGGCAGGGCTCCTAAGGCATGGGCACTCTCTATGGCAGGGATGATGCCTTCCAGGCGCGTGAGCTCGAAGCCAGCACGTAGCGCTTCGTCATCGTTCACTACCACTACCTTGGCCCGCTTCTGGGCTGCAAGGTTGGCATGCATGGGACCGATGCCTGGATAGTCCAATCCTGCAGAGATAGAGTAGGGCTCCTCTATCTGTCCGTCCTCATCTTGTATCACGTATGTCTTAGCTCCATGGATGATGCCCGTCTTGCCCAGTGCGATGGTGGCTGCTGTCTTACCGCTGTCTATCCCCATTCCGCCAGCTTCTGCCAGTACGATGCGCACGCGGGGATCATCGATATAGTGGTAGATGGTGCCACCTGCATTGCTGCCACCTCCCACGCATGCCATGAGATAGTCGGGATAGTCGCGGTCTTCCTTCTCCAAGAGCTGCTGCTTGATTTCTTTGCTGATGACCGATTGCAGACGAGCCACCATGTCGGGATAGGGATGAGGTCCTACTGTGCTGCCTATAATATAAAAGGTGTTCTCTGGATGACAGCACCAGTCGCGTATAGCCTCATTGGTGGCATCTTTCAGTGTCATGTTGCCACTGGTGACAGGTACCACGCTCGCTCCCAGCATCTTCATCTTCTCCACATTCACATGCTGGCGTTCCACGTCAGTGGCTCCCATATACACCACACACTCCATGTTCATCAGCGCGCAGACGGTGGCAGTGGCCACTCCATGCTGTCCAGCTCCTGTCTCTGCGATGATACGTGTCTTGCCCATGTGGCGTGCCAGCAGTATCTGTCCCACGGTGTTGTTGATTTTGTGAGCCCCTGTGTGGTTCAGGTCCTCACGTTTCAGATAGATCTTGCAGCCGTACTTTTCAGACAGGCGATGTGCCAGATAGAGGGGGGAGGGACGCCCCACGTAGTCGCGCAGCAGTTGATGATACTCCCGCTGAAACGTCTCGCTCTTCAGCACCTTCAGATACTCTTTTTGCAGGTCTTCTACACATTTGTGGAGAATCTCTGGCACGTAGGCCCCTCCGAATTCTCCATAATAACCATCTTGATCAACTAAGTAACTCATACTATTTGTAATTTGTTTTTTGATTTTCGCATTAAAAAGAAAAAGCCCCGTCGCAGTGCGACAGGGCTTTTCTTATACTTATATCTTTAGTTTATATGCATACAGCCTCTGGCTCCTTACGACTTCATGTGAGTTGTAACGGGCGCCACCACCAATATGCATTAAACAAATTCTTCATATCCTTTTTGACTTTACTGGGGGCAAATGTAAATGGTTCTATTCAATTATGCAAGTAAAAAGGAAAATATTTTATAAAAAGTTGTAATTTTCTTTCAAATGTTTCGCAGATAGGAATAAAATCACGAAATTTATCAACAGAAAAGTTAAAACCATGCTATTATGCCAAAACTGAATCCTTCTTTCTATCGCATTCTGATAGCGCTGGTCGTAGGACTGGTGCTGGTGATTTTCCCACAAAACGCTGCCGACTATCTGGTCATTGCTGTGGGTGTGGTATTCATATTGCCCTCTATCTTCTCTATGGCGAGCTACTTTGTCAATCGTGGTGAAGTGCGCCCCCCGTTCCCTGTCGATGCCTTGGGTGGCTTCCTCTTTGGCTTGATGCTCATCATCATGCCAGGTTTCTTTGGCAATATCCTCACCATCGTGCTGGGCTTCGTGCTCACCATGGCTGGCGTGCAGCAGATAGCCTCGCTGATAGCGGCACGTCGCTGGGTGCTTGTGCCCATCTGGAACTACATCATGCCCGTCACCATCCTCTTGGCTGGCATCTTCTCGCTGACCAATCCCGTGGGAGTGCGCTCCACGCTGTTCAAGATTCTGGGCGTGTTCTTCCTGCTCTATGCCCTCTTCGAGTTCACCAACTGGTTCTTCTTCATGCGCAAGCGTCCGAAGTACGAGAACGTAGGGGCCAAGACCGGACAGAGCATCTTGGAGAAGATGGGTGTAGATGAAGCCGATGTGCAAGACGTGGATATCATCGAGGAAGAGTGATGCCGTCTTCATACCGCAAGGCCGTGTATGATGGCGATGAAGAGTTCGCGGCCCTCACGGACGTTGACTATCTGATGCCCTGCAACATGCGGGCTATCGCACGCT
>CALAEY010000040.1 GCA_937891085.1 uncultured Prevotellaceae bacterium
GATTTTGGGCATCGAATCTACAATAGAAACCTATCGGCTGGTTGCGGATAATCATATCTTTTTTTATATTTGAAGTATAATATGGATAGGAAATGCATAACTATATCGAAAGCAAAAAATGAATATATTTACTCAGATGTCGGAAGATGTTTCTTATTTCTTCCGCCGAAGGCGAATTATATTAATCAAGAAGAAGAGAAAAAAGTAAAAGGCTATTATTCTCGCAAATTACATTTTTTACAGGAGCATCATCTTTTAGATCAAAAAAGTATAGAGTTCAGTACGAATTATCCAGCTGAATTAATTCGGCAGAACTTAGCTTGTCTTCGCCAACTTCTGATAGAAGTTACAGATTCCTGCAATCTTCGTTGTAAGTATTGTGGTTATGGGGAATTCTATAATAACTATGACCAACGGGAAACTAAGAATCAGACATTCGGCAATGTGAAGATATTAATCGATTATTTAGCAGAACTATGGAAGTCGGAATATAATATTTCGCAAGATAATACGGTAATGATAGGTTTTTATGGAGGGGAGCCTTTGGTTAACATGAAGCTTATCAAAGAGATTATAGCCTATATGAGAAGTCTGGATATACCTCATCTTCGCTTCGGTTATAATATGACCACTAATGCTGTTTTGCTGGACAAATATATGGATTTTCTGGTAGAAAAGGATTTCAAACTGCTTTTCAGTTTGGACGGAAACAGGCAAGGGTCAGGTTATCGAGTAGATAAGCAGGGGAGACCTTCATTTGACAAAGTGGTAAATAACATCTCCCTGTTAAAAGAAAAGCATCCAGATTTCTTTGAAACAAATGTCAACTTCAATAGTGTGCTGCATGACCAAAACACTATTGAGAAAACCTACGAATTCATAAAGGAGAAGTTCGGGAAAACTCCTCGTATTGCCGAACTAAACACCAATGGCATAGTCCCAGAAAGGCGCGAAGAGTTCTCCAAGATGTTCCATAGCAAAGTGGAGAACTTCAACAGGATGGCATCGGAAGAAAAACTGAAGGAAGAATATAAACTTGATAGCACAGATGCCATTCATTTTCACTCTATGTTGGCCAATCATACTGGAAATAGGTATAAAGAATACATTGATTTGTTTGAACCAGACAATGAAAACAGCTATATCCCTTCAGGAACCTGTCAACCTTTTGAGCGAAAGATTTTTTTAACTGTCAATGGGAAAATACTGCCCTGTGAAAAAATAGGTCAGGAACATGTCATTGCCCAGATGAAAGATGGTAAGCTAAACTTAAATCTGGAGGAAGTGGCAAAGTATTATAGCGAACTTTATCAGAAAGTGCTACATAACTGTACTCACTGCCAGCATAAACGAACCTGTGGCCAATGCTTGTTCCTTTTGGAGGAAAAAGAAGGGAAGCTGATTTGCCCAGGCATACGCTCTGAAGCGCATCTGAACAAGGAGCTTTCTGATTTCTTAACCTATGCAGAGGAACATCCTGAAGAATACGAGACCCTGTTATCTGAAATTGTAGTAGAATGAAGAAATAATGCTTATGAACTATCTTTTCTATTTAGAACCTTATACATTCATCCTCAATGGTGAGGACAAGTCGGTGGTGTATAATACACTTAATGCTGCCTACACCCTCTTCCCCAAACATCCTGTGATAGACAAGATTAAACAGACTTGGGAGAAGGCAAGCAACGGCTATTGCTGTGAAATCACAGAGGGTGAGAAAACAGATGAAGTGGTGGCAGCCTTTATCCATGAGGTGCGGGAATCGTTCTCGGGTGACTGCATTGAGTGGGAGACTGGCAGGAAGAAACCGTTTATCTTCAAGCCCCAGCTTTTCCTTAACAGCGAGATACAGCTGCGGAAGGAAAAGGACGAAACGCTGTGGGGCAAGCGCATCATGCAAAATCTGAACGAGGTGACGCTGTATGTGCCTACTCCTGACTACACGGGGGGTAAGAGCCGTGAGCCGTATCACAAGCAACTGCTGCACTGCATGGATTTCCCTATGGACAAAATGACGACGGATGATTATGAAGACTTGCTGAAACGATTGGAAATCTACGGTGTGAGGCGGGTGAACTTGATAGCGAATGGCAATCCTTTTGAGAATGCCTACATGCGGGAAATCATGGCTTCCCATCAGCCACAGAACTACAAGCTACATGTGTATTTGGATGTAAAGGCTCTGCATACTCAGCAACTCCCTATAATGGAAAACATCTTATGGGAAGTGTCTGTGCATGGAGAAGATTTAGCAAATGCAATACCAATAATCAACGCATGTGAGCGTAAAGACGTGCGCTGGGATATCGTAGTGACCAGCGAGGAGGATATGGAGCGACTAAGAGATGTCCAAGGAAGACAGGTGAAAGTGCAACCTTACTACACAGGCAGCAACCTGCAGTTCTTTGAGGATTATGTATTTATGACTTTGGATGATTTACTGAGTGAGCCAGTGGACAGGCGAAGTATCTTCCGCCATCAAGCCCTAAATGAGCATTTCTTCGGAAAAGTGACCATCATGCCCACAGGCGAGGTTTATTCCAGCCTTTGGAGTGAATCCTTAGGCAACATCAGAGAAGAGAAGCTGAAACAGTTGCTCTACCGCGAATTTACGGAACGGGGTGTGTGGCTGGGTACACGGAGTAAGGTGGAGCCATGTAAGGATTGCGTGAACCGTGACCTCTGTCCCTCTATCTCTGACTACGAACTGGTCATAGGCAGACATGACCTCTGTCATATGAGATGAGCCCGATTTCCTCATTACTGACAACAGAATGAGACATATCTGTTTATGTAAAATAAGACATTTATAAAAAAAGAACTTTTTATTTTTGTTTAATTATTAATCATCAAATTATGGAAAAGAAAATTAAATTAAATCAGCTGAATAAAGCTGAACTGAGTGAAAAAGAGATGAATCGCCTATTAGGTGGCGACAATTGTTGTATTTGTGGCTGTCTGTATGAACATTCTGGTGGATCAGACCGTATGTCCAATGGGCAAGCTAATTACGCTGGTGGTGAAAGTGGATTGTACTCCCCTGGCGGAGGGATGTATACATTCGGAGAATTTGAATAACTTTTTTGAATTAAGGTATCCTTTGAATATGGGATTACCTTAATTTAAAGAAACTATCATAATCAGAAACGATGAAAATATTGAATACAATTATAATTATAATAGCTATGATGTGCTTATTTGGATGCTCATCATTAACATCTCCTGATAATAACAAAGAGGGGATAGAGGCTTTGCGCACAATCGATTTGTCGAAGAATGTGAACAACGTGAGTTCTTTAAATCTTAGTGACGCAATAGATAATATTAAAATTGTAAAATTGGATACTTCTGATGAAAGTCTTTTATCTAATATATCCAAGATGGAAGTGACAGAGAATGATATTTGGATTACTCATATGCGCGACCAAAGAATTTATCGTTTCTCTCATGATGGAAAGTTCTTGAATACAGTAGGGAAGCAGGGAGAAGGACCTGAAGAATATGTAGGTATCCATGATTTTGTAATTGACGATAAGAAAAAAGAGGTTTATGCTATTTCGACTCTTATAGGAATAAAAGTGTATGATTTTGAAAGCAACTTCTTGCGAGAACAAACTGGCCGATGGCTCATCCCACAGATTTTTACAGGGTCAAGTGATAGAATTATTCTAAATGATGGGCAATTTATACTAAGTCAGAACTTGGCTATCAATTTCCCCATTCAAAATCCGAAAGATTCTCTTTGGTCTGTAGCTGTTGTTGACAACAGCTTCAAAAAGACAAAGTTATTTAAAAATCCTATTCATGTAGGTAAAGAAGATGATATCATGGCAAACAGGGCTCCAGAGCAAGAAGAGGGGTGGTTTAATTATATAACGGAGCAGATACCTACTGCTATTGATTATTATAATAATAGATTGACTTTCAAGATGCCAGGCACAGATACCATTTACGTTTACAATAGTGCTAACAAGGAACTGCAACCGCAATACGCCATCACAACAAATGAAAGCAAGGGTGACTTTATAAAGACTAATATGTGGATAAAGGATAGAAGTGACTATAATTATTTTATGATAGCTAATTATTTTGATACCAAAGATTATATCTATTTGGTATGCAGCAAGGGAGAGCAGATTATGACATATTGCTATGATAAGAAAAATCACTCTGTCAGACAAGTTAAACGACAAGGTAAGATTGTGGCAAGAGATGTTCCTTTCAAAGACATTTTTGGGAAACCACATCTTAATTTTCAACGCCCTTTTATCCTTAATAATGATATAACAGGAGGAAAGTTCAAGTTGGATTATCGCTCATCGGGTAAATATTGGGTTCAAGTATTAAATCCTGCTTCCTCTGATTTTGAACAGTATGTTGCAGACTTGAAGAAATCCCCCGATGCCTCACAAAAGCAGCAATTACTTGATGTCATAGCCAAGACAGGGGAGGAGGATAACCCAATATTACTGATAGCGTTTCTAAAATGAGTATATTCCCCCACTACCGCCAGTTGGATGCGAAGGACTGCGGCCCCACGTGTCTACGTATGATAGCGAAGCACTATGGCAGGACATACTCATTAGAGACCCTGCGACAGCGTTCGTTCATCACGCGCAGCGGGGTATCCATGCTTGGCATCAGCGAGGCGGCAGAGTCGATAGGCTTCCATACGCAGGGGGTGCGAATCACCTTAGAGCAGCTGCGCAGGGATGTGCCACTGCCCTGCATACTGCACTGGAGGCAGAACCACTTCGTGGTGTGCTACGATATACGCAGACGGAAGGGGGAGTACCGCTACAGCATAGCCGACCCTGCCTCGCAACTCATCACCTACAGCGAGAGTGAGTTTGCTAAGTGCTGGATAGCCACGCTGGAGGACGGGGAACCGAAGGGCACGGCTCTTGCCCTGCAACCTACACCAGACTTCTACAACCTGGAGGATGAGGCCGAACACCGTAATAGGGGTTTCGGAGTGCTGCTGCAATACCTGCTGCCCTATAAACGACAATTGCTGCTGCTCGTCTTAGGGTTGCTAACCATAAGCTTGCTGCAACTGATATTCCCTTTCCTGGCTCAGGCCCTGGTAGATGTGGGCGTAAGGGATGGGAACCTGAGCTTCATCACCCTGATATTAGTGGCTCAGCTGATAGTGACGGCCTCGCAGCTGTCGGTAGAATTTATACGCAGCTGGATCATGCTGCATGTGAATGCCCGCATCAATATCTCCCTGATTTCGGACTTCCTGATAAAGCTGATGAAGCTGCCACTGCGCTTCTTCGACACACGGATGATAGGCGACATTATGCAGCGCATAGGCGACCACCGGCGCATAGAGAACTTCCTGACAGGCTCTGCCATCAGCACGGTGTTCTCGCTGCTGAGCTTCTTTCTGTTCGGGCTGATACTGATATACTACAATCCGCTGATTTTCGGTATCTTTGCCTTAGGGAATGCCATCTACGTAGCGTGGGTGCTGCTGTTCATGAAGTACAGGCGACAGCTTGACATAAGGCGCTTCGCACAAGCATCGGGGGAGCAAAGCAGCCTGATACAGATGGTGACGGCCATGCAGGAGATTAAACTGAATAACTGCGAACGGCAGAAGCGCTGGCAGTGGGAGCGCATACAGGTGAAGCTCTTCAAGATCAGCATCAAAGGCTTGGCTTTGGGGCAGGTGCAGCAGGTGGGTGGACTTCTGTTCAACCAGTTCACGAACATCATCATCTCATTCATAGCAGCCAAATCGGTGGTGGAGGGACAGATGACACTGGGTATGATGATGTCGCTGACCTACATCATAGGCCAACTGAATGCGCCTATCAATGCGTTTATCAGCTTCGTCCAGCAGCTGCAGGATGCCAAGATAAGCTTAGAACGCCTGAACGAGATTCGCACACGTGAGGATGAAGACGAACACCTGAGCGAGAAGCTGGGCCAGCTGCCACAAGGCAGGGACCTGACATTAGAGCATGTCTATTTCAACTACGACGGGGCGGAGCGTGACTATGCGTTGGAGGATGTAAGCCTAAGCATCCCTGCCCGAAAGGTGACGGCCATAGTGGGTGCCAGCGGCAGCGGAAAGACCACGGTGATGAAGCTGCTGTTAGGCTTCTACGAACCGAACAAGGGGCAGGTGCGCATAGGTGGTACGCCCTTGCACTTGCTGAATCCACACTTATGGAGGGCAATGAGCGGGGCAGTAATGCAGGATGGCTTCATCTTCTCTGACACCATAGCGCACAACATAGCCATAGGGGAGGAGCAGATAGAGGCCCATCGCATGGAACAGGCGGTGACGGTGGCGAATATACGTGACTATATAGAGGGACTTCCGTTAGGCTACCACACCAAGGTGGGCATGGAAGGCAATGGCATGAGCCAGGGACAGAAGCAACGGCTGCTGATAGCCCGAGCGGTGTACAAGAATCCGGAATACCTGTTCTTCGATGAGGCCACCAATGCCCTGGATGCCAACAACGAGCGCACTATCATGGAACGACTGACTGACTTCTACCGAGGCAAGACGGTGGTGGTGATAGCGCACCGACTGAGCACCGTGCGCCATGCAGACAACATCATCGTACTGGACAAAGGAAAGGTGGCAGAGCAGGGCAGGCATGAGGAGCTGGTAGCAAGGCGGGGACTGTATTACGAACTGGTGAAGAACCAACTGGAATTGGGAACTTAGATAAAATGTTCATAGAACAATAATATGAGTTTCTGCAGAAATAAAGAATAAAACATAAATATTGTTTTATGTGAGAGTGTATTTATTAAATCCATGTGGTGATAAGTTCCTAAAGGCTTAATAGCGTTCCTTAAATGGTGTTTTATGCAACAAATCAAAGATATTTCTTTCAAAAATACGATGATTATGTCTATTACAGGCTGTCTTAGATGACACATTTTAGGTTTAGGAACTTATCACCACACGGAGTTTATTAATTGTTTAATCGTTTAATTCTTAGAAAAATGGAAAAGAAAGGTAAGATTAAATTGAATCAGCTTAATAAGGTTGAACTGAATGAAAAAGAGATGAACCGCCTTCTTGGTGGTGACAATTGTTGCATTTGTGGGTGTGTTTTAGGTTCTGACCATATTCAGGCAACTTTAACAAATGGTTATGCAAATAACGCAGGAGGTGAAAGTGGATTGTTCTCTCCAGGCGGAGGCTGGGGAAATGGTGAGTTTGCGTAATTGGTTTTGCTTGGTGTCATGATGGCACCAAGCAATTTTTAACAAAAAACAACCAATCAAAAAATGAAAAAGATAGTATCTTACATTACTTTTTTTGTTATTGAAACTTTTTCTATGTTACAGAGTTGTCAATCTGGCATTGAGGATTCATTGTCTCTGGATAACTACCCAATTGTAGCGGAAAGAATTCCATTAGATAACGGAACAGACTCCCTAATAGTGGTGGATTATGATAAATTCGACTTCGACCACCCCATAGACTTTCCGCTCAGTGAGTATTGCGACTATGAGATTGTGAAGCTGGAAGGTGGCAGTAAAAGCATTATGGTGGGGGCTGGTGACGTCTTCGCACAGGGTAACTACTTAGTGTGGTATGATTTCATAACTCAAAGAATCTTAGTTTTCGACAGAAAAGGAAAATATATTTCTACCATCAATGGGAAAGATGGGCCAGGAAACTTCGAAATGCTCTGCCAATCTGTCTATATCGACGAAGAAAATGAGATAGTCTATGCCAATCTGATAAGAAGGACCAAAGTCTATGATCTGAAAACAGGTGAGTTTAAGCGTTCCATTGATCAAGGGCAGACTTATTATTTGACATCAATACCCTATAAAGACAAGTTGCTCTATCTCCAAACCCCTGTTGAATTATTACGGTTTGAAAAAGCTATCTGGATAGCAGATAAAGAAGGGAAAGTAGAACAATATTTCCCAGCTTCTTACTTCTGGAAAATGGACATTGTGGATTCTACTATCGGCGACAATTTCTGGACTGACGCAAAACCTGTTGTTCTGGATATAGAGAAAGATTATTTTATATATTCATTATTTCACAATCTCACGGTGCAAGACAGCACTTACCACTATTACCCCGCTACCAACAAGCTGATACCTTCTGCTACGCAGGTAAACTATAAGAAAAAAAGCGATAGTGACTATTATGTTCAGGAAGAAACACCCTCTTATTATTCTGCTATCTATATAGAACGCAGTGCTAAGCCATTGCCGCCATATGGAACCTATAAATACATTGTAGGCAAACGTGTGATAGTAGATAAGAAGACCTTGAAGGGCAGTGCCATCAATCTGTGTGTGGACCAACTGGGAATGATAAATATCGGGCAGGATTATTGGACCACGCTTCATGGTGACTTCTGCCTCAATCTATCTCCCGACATCCTGCTGCAACGCATAGAGGAGCGCCTCAACAAAGGCGGTCTTGACGGCGATGAATGGCTGAAACTCCGCACCCTCTATGACTCCATAGACGATGATGACAATAACTATGTGATAGTGGGGAAGTTGAAGTGAATAGATTTACTTAATAGACATGGCAGTGGAAAAATGGCATAGTGACTACGAACTGCATACAGACGAAGTGCAGGAGGTGATGGGGCGCATACCATCGTCAGTGCAGCGGTATGGGATATGCATCATCTTATGTATACTTATACTGCTGGGGCTGCTGAGCTTCCTGATTCCCTATCCGCAGACGGTGGAGGCTGGCTTCACGCTGATGACACAGCCTGCACCTGCCTATGTCATGACGCAAGGGGCTGGGAGATTGGAACAGCTGAATGCCGTGAACAACCAGCCTGTGCAGGAGGGTGATGTGTTAGGGGTGATGGAAAATACCGCACGGACCGATGATGTGATGCTGCTGCGCGAACGGATGCAGGACTGGCAGAATAGGGGTAGCCGCATGGAACAGCTTGGAACTATCTTCTTCCAGAAAATCCCACAATTAGGTAGCATTCAAACGGCCTACGCAGTCTGCCTATCGGCATGGACTAACTACCTGCAGCACATGAATGAGAGTCGGAATGCTGAGACTGAGATGGTGAATGCCGTGGCAGGACTGAGCAATGCCATATCGCAATGGGAAGAGCAATACCTGCTGCAAAGCCCTACGGACGGCAAGGTGGCTTTTCTGCAACCACTTGAAGTGGGGCAACTTTTGAGTTCTGGAGAAACCATGATGGTAGTATTACCGCAAAGCAAGGTGACGGTAAAAGGAAAAGCAGCGGTACCAATGGATGGTATAGGAAAGGTGGCCGTAGGGCAGCGGGTTATAGTGCGTCTGCCAACTTTCCCAGAACAGGAATACGGCTTTCTGGAAGGTAAAGTATCGGCGATATCACCTGTACCAAATGCTGACAATGTATATATCATAGAGGTAGACTTTCCTAAAGGACTTTGTACCAGCTATGGAAAGGAGCTACCCATGGTTCACACCTTGAGCGGCACTGCCTCTATCGTGACTAAAGAGATAAATGTTCTAAGAAGAATACTAGACTATTGATATAATATGCAGAGAAAAAAAGATGCTTTTAGTCATTACCGACTCAAGATGTGTCAGTTTCCGCTTATGTGGTAACTGTTGCAACAGATGCTTACTTTTAACGGGACACTAGTGAAAAGATAATTGGCGGAACTCGTCTATAAATGGCTAAAACAGCATCTTAAGGTTAATAAATTATGGGGGCACTACAGAAAATACAGTTTGATTCCAGATTACTATTGCCATCACACCCTAATGTAGTCGAGATAAAAACTAAGATGCCTCTGCACTTTTTGTAGTGCAGGGGCATCTTTTATGTTTGAAAAAATTGTTGTCCTCTCTCCCCCTCTATTCAGCACCAATGCTGCTTAGCAGCCATTTCCAGACAGGAAGGACAGAGAGGCTTTCTTCCGTACTCTCCTCATCATATGTAATGAGAAGGCACTTCCAGTCTGGATGAGCTTTGGCATACTTCATTAGAGGTGGAACCTCTCTATCCCATGTCGCATAATCCTTTATACTGTATGACACTTGAATGGCAAATTTCTTTTCAGGAACGATAAAGTCAATCTCTTTTTCTGCATTCATATAAAACACGTTCTCCTTACTATACCTTCTACAGAGTTCCACAGCCACCATATTTTCCAATAGAGAAGTTTCTGGATTCATTAGAAAAAGGTTAAGTAAACCATTATCAACAAAATAGTATTTCTTCTGTGACTCCTTTTCAGTCAGCTTGCCCACCTCGTTCTCCATAGGCAGTATCAGCCAACTGTCAGCGGCATATCCCACATAGTCTATCGTTGTAGGTACACTGATAGGTGACCCTGTTGAAACAATCACATTCCTCAGTCGATTGAATGACAGAGGTTGCTTCACACTCTCGGCCATTTTCTTGATTAGAATGTTCATTATACGATCATTCTTAATATTGTTTCGCGCGCAGATATCACCAAGATAAATCTTTTGGTATAAACTCGACAGCATAGCACGTTTGTTCTTGAACAAAAGGATTTCAGGTAAGCCACCATAATAGAAATATTCATTAAGATGTCGCTTTACCTCACTTCGCTGTATGGTGTCATACTCCCAATGCTCCTTCAACTCTACGTGCTGCGCTGTCAGATATTCCTTGAACGAATACGGATACGCATCATAGATTAAAAATCTACCTCCGAGCGTTGTCGCTACCTCCTTGCTTAGCATTTTGGCATTGCTGCCTGTCACATATACTCGATATTTTGAATCTGCCAGACGGCGTACAAACTTATCCCAATGAGGAATATTCTGCACCTCATCTAGAAATACAACAGGTTTCTTACCATATAGTTCTAAATGAGCTTCTAACAAACTATCAAAGTCCTCTGTCTGAAACTCTGCCAGACGTTCATCTTCAAAGTCCACAAACAATATTTCGTCCCATCCCATTCCTGCTTCCTGAAGCTGTCGCACGCGCTGATAGAGTAAGTATGATTTTCCAGCATGCCTCACGCCAACGATGACATAATTACCATTCTCCTCAAAGTCGATGGAACGGTCTACAATCACTGCCTCATCCACTTCTCTCTGCTTGTTGAGAAGACACTGTTTGATTATATCTTTGCTAATGCTCATATTAATTGTAGTTTATAAAAGATTGACTTTCTATTAAGTTTGGTTTACAAAGATAGCTATTTTCTATAAACTATGGTTAATAATTATCTGTTTTTTGTATATAATCTTACTTTTATATGGAAATATGTGTATCAGTTTACAGCTGCGCAGCATAAACTTTTCCAGGAGCGATAGCTGGTCCTACTACATCGCCAGTGCGCAGGTACTGGAAGCGAGGCTCGAAGAGGATGGGCTTCAGTTTGCTGTAATCCACCTTCTGCTTCTCATCCAGGAACTCTTCTTTTACATAGGTATTCACCACCTTGCAGATGAGCAGGTGCATGCCGTGCTCTGCATAGGTGTCGAGGAGTTGGCACTCCATAGTCACAGGGGCATCGTCTGGGATAGGGGCACCCAGCTCTCCCTTGGTCCATGCGAAGACCTTGCTCTTATCTACTTTGGCACCACTCACGATGCCCACATAGTCGGCACGTTGCAGGAGGGCATCGTCTGTAAGGCTGATACTCAGTACTTTGTTCTCATTGATACCCTTGCAAGTCTCATGACTTGGAGTCACACTCAACGTCACGATATCTGAATCGCCAATACCTACCCAAGCTACTTCAAACCAGTTGGGCTTCTCGCCAACCATTGCGCCTACTACCACGATAGGGGTAGGGAAGGCTGCATTATAAGATCCGATGTTCTTTTTCATACGACTTTTGCTCTATTGTTTAACTTCGAATACAAATGTAATCAAAATATGCGGAGGGTTTCAGGATTTCGTGCTATATTTGTACAAAATAAACTATAATTAACTACTACTATGAAGAATAAGTTTGTCGTAGTGGTGATGACCGCTGCACTTGCATGGATGGGAACTGCAGTGCTGAATGCCGCTGATTTCCCTGTAGCCAATCCGAAGGATATGGCGCTCTATCCACAACAGAATGCTTATCGCAATAAGCTGGATTTCTCTGGCATCTGGAACTTCCAACTGGATTCCCAAGGGAGAGACAGAAGGATGGCAGAACGGACTGCCTGATCCTGCTTCCATCGCTGTGCCTGGAAGTTGGAACGACCAGTTGGATCAGCATCACAACTACCTGGGATACTCTTGGTATGAGACGACAACTTATGTGCCTACCGCTTGGCAAGGCAGCGACATAGGGCTGCGTGTAGGTTCGGCTGTGTATATGGCCAAGGTTTGGATCAACGGACAGCCTGTGGGCATGCACGAGGGTGGGCATTTTCCTTTTGCCTTCAGTATCAATAGCTATATCAAGTGGGGCGCAGAAAACCGCATCACCATCATGGTGGAGAATATGATTAAGCCTGATCGTGTGCCTGGCAATATAGACGGTGGAGAGATGTCGAGGACCAATTTCCCGAATAATAATTACGACTTCTTTCCATACTCTGGCTTGCATCGCGCCGTGTGGCTCTATTCTGTGCCTCGTGAGCATATCGCAGACATCACCTTGACAACTGACTTCAGCGGGAATGTGGGACGCATCAAGGCTGTAGTGGAGAAAGTGGGAAGTGCCAGTGCTGGGCGCATCATCGTGAAGGACAAGCAAGGAAAGCAGGTTGCCACGGCTGCTTTGCGCTTCAAGGGTGCTGAGGCAGAGGCGGAAGTCAATCTGCCTAATGTGCAGCTTTGGAGCCCCGAGAATCCTTACCTTTATAAGGTCACGGCATCCCTCGAAAAAGGCTCGCGCACGGTGGATAGCTATACATTGGAGACAGGAGTGCGCACCATCCGCGTGGAAGGCGACCAACTGCTCTTGAATGATAAGCCTATCCACCTGAAAGGTTTTGGAAAGCATGAGGACTTCCCTATCTTCGGACGTGGTGTGGCGCAACCAGTAATGATACGTGACTTTGGGTTGATGAAGTGGCTGGGTGCCAACTCGTTCCGCACAAGCCACTATCCGTATGACGAGAGTGTATATGCGGAAGCCGATAAGCAATCTGGGCCTTTGCCGATTTCCGTACCAGTCAGGCGCTTATGCGAGTGGCAGGGAAGAACCTCAAAGGTGTCTTCACGCAAGATCGCCGCCCTAAGATGGCAGCGCACTTGCTGAAGAAACGTTGGGTAGATGAAGCGAGAGGCAATTATTAATGATTTCTTCTTTATGTATAATTTAAATGTTTCCGTCCTCACATCTGTAGCGTGAAGAAAATCGGGAGCGTTTTCCGTTAAAAAGCGCGGGCTGTTTGAGCAA